>JBOIEG010000660.1:0-3368 GCA_050740915.1 Gammaproteobacteria bacterium
CCGCGCCCGCTCGATCTTCTTGATGATGTCCTCGACGGTGGCCGTCCAGATGAAGGGCTTGGGATTTTGGTTCCAGGCTTGCCTAAATTCCTCGATCGCCTCTTTTAAATCCGGCACGCTCACGAAGCTGCCGCGCCGGGGCGACCTCCCCGATGCCCTGCTCGCGGACCCGCGTGCGCCACAGTTGCACGGTGGGCCGGCTTACGCCGAGTTCTTCGGCGATCGACACATTGTTCTGACCCGCCAGGGCGTCCAAGATAATCCGGCAGCGCAGCGCCACCTGTTGCGGAGTTCCGTGTGCGGATCCCCATGTCTCCAGCTGCGTGCGTTCAGCCGGCTACAACTTGATCGCCACGCTGGTGTTCGGCATGAGCGAGACCATAGCAATCACTGGAAAGTCTGTAAAGTTATTTAAGAGACACCACACTAGGCAGGTAGAGGGCGCCGACGTGGACTTCGAAGAAGGCCTTCTTGCCGCAGCCCGGCGCCGTTGAGCATGAGCTTAGTGCTGGCGACCGTGGCGCTGTCGGGCACGGACACGCCGGCCACCTGCGCAGCGTCGGCGATGGTGGTGGCGGTAAGTGCGAAGCCGAGGATAAGGGTAGGGAGCTTCATCATGGTCACCTCGCGTGTAGGGGACGAAGTTTTTTTGAGCGCAGGCGGTTCCGTGCCTGCGCCTGCAACTGCTGCAAGAAATCGGTCTATGACTTCCTGCGATGCGCTGGAAGCATTCGCCGGTGGCAGCTTCAGATAGGCCTCTGCTTCACCATGGTCGTGATGGACTTCCATCCCAGCCTTTTTTGCAATAGGCATCATGTTCTGTTGGACGACAGAAAGTGCATGTGCAAGGTGTCCACATAAGCGTTACGGCAGTGTATCGCCGCACGATCGAAAAGCCTGGTGCCGATGCCCATGCCTCGCGCCGACGCAGAAAGCCATAGTAGATGATGCCCCAGACTTAATTCTAGGAGATTGTCGGACTTATCGCGCCGAGGAGCGGCTGGTGCAGGTAATGAATGAATCAATCGTCACCCGACGCTGTTTGTTGTCATTCCCAAATACCAGCTTCCAGAGTTTGTTGCTAAGCTCCATCGCCATGTACAACGCCGGCTCTGCTGTAGTACCTTTACTCATACGGGTAGCTGAGTTCATCTTTGGGCTCCTTATATTTGCTTAATGAACCCACTAGAGGTTAACCAAAAGCGACCCCACATAGGCATCTATCCTTCATTCGTGAAGATCCAATCCCAACTCCAAGTGCTGAGCCGGAGCCGCCTCCTTTCCTCTTCAGACCCTCCACGGAGGTGGATGGCACCTTCTTCGCGCATGCATGTGGCGCAGGCGGCGAAGTCGGGGAGGAGGGCCTATTAGGCGTACGCGGAGGCGCTAACCCCGCCCCAGGCATGGAGCGGGGCTGACACCGCGAGCACCAGACGAGCCCCGATACGCCACAGGCCCCACGCCGATGCAAGTCTCACCCACCATGACCGACGCCACCGTGCAGGGAGCCGAGCCGTTCGAACTCCTCCGCCACCTGGAGCTGCTCCGCTCTTTGGACGACTCCACCCTTAAGGCCTTGATGGAAGGCGTCGAGCCGGTCAAACTTCAGGAGGGCCAGGTGCTCGTCCGGCAGGGAGAGCTGGACGACGCCCTGTACGCCGTGGCCTGGGGGACCCTGCGGACGGTCATCGTGCCCTCGGCCGGCGAGGAGAAGGTCCTCGAGCGGTACGGGCCGGGAGGGGTGCTCGGAGAGATCCAGCTGGTGCTCGGCGGGGCGTGGACGACGACCATTAAGGCAGAGTCCACGTGTCTGCTATACCGGCTGAAGCGTGCCGTGCTCGACGCGCTCTCAGACCGTCCAGACAGCCTGCTTGAGCCACTGGTAGGGCTCATCCGCCAGCGCATGGGGCGCGCGCAACTGGCAGAGGTGTTCCCCAGCTTCCTCGGGCCGCTCAGCCCGCGGGAGCTCCACGAGTTGGAGAAGAAGGTGCAGTGGGTGACGGTGCGGCGGGGCGAGGCCTTGTTTCGCCAGGGTGATCCCGTGGACGGCTGGTACATCGTCATGAGCGGCCGGCTGAAGGTCCTGCGGCGAGACGAGTTCGGCGACCTCAAGAGCATGTGGGAGGTCGGGCGCGGCGAGAGCGTGGGGGAGTTGGGAGTGCTCAGCGGCGGGCTCAACGTCGGCACGCCCTATGCCATCCGGGATACCGAACTCATTTGCTTCTCTCCCGAAGGCTTTCACGCGCTCCTGGACCGCTATCCTCTGGCGCTCAAGAAGCTTATGGGGACGCTCATCCAGAGGATCGCCACGCAGCATACGCCGGGCCAGCGAAGGGCGAGCACCCGCTACTTCACCATCGTCCCTACGGGCCCGAGCGCACCGGCGGCGGCGTTTGCGCGGGCGCTTCGGGAGGAGCTCGCCACCGTCGGGCCGACTCTGTATCTCGGCGCGCAGGAGCTTGCCACTCTCGGCGTCATGCATGACGTGGCGCGTCTGCCGGACAGCCACCCGCAGTGGCTCCGGTTCACCTCCTGGATCGAGGAAGAAGGCCCGCACCACACCTACGTCGTGCTCGAGACCGACGCCACGCTCACCCCGTGGACACGGCGCGCGGTCCGCCTCGCTGACCACATCGTCCTCGTCGCAGACGCGACAGCGACGCCCGAGCCCGGACGAATTGAGGTAGGGCTCTTGGCCGCCCACGCCCACGACCGCGTGCGCGCCCGCCACTCGCTCGTGTTGGTTCACCCGCAAGCCACCCGGCTCCCCAGTGGAACACAGGCATGGCTCTCGCGGCGGCAGCTTGACAGCTACAATCACGTGCGCGTCGGCGATGCCGGGGACCTCGCCCGGGTGGCCCGCATCCTCTCTCGGCGGGGCGTTGGGCTCACGCTCGGCGGCGGCGGCGCACGTGGCTACGCTCACATCGGGGTGGTTACCGCCCTACGTGAGCTTGGCATCCCCATTGATATGGTGGGTGGCACGAGCATGGGCGCCGTCATCGCGGCGCAGGTGGCACTCCGCCTCTCGCGGGAGGAAATGATCGAACTCAACCTGCGGTTTATGAGCCGCAAGCCGTTCGCCCAGTACACCGTGCCGATGGTCGCCATGCTCAACGCCAAACGCTTCCAGGATGGCATGCAGATGGCACTTGGCGACACCCGCATCGAGGACCTCTGGATCAACTACTTCGCGGTCTCCGTCAACCTCACGACGACCGAGAGGCTGTGAAAAAACCTACTGGGACAGGGGAATGATGAGAAGGGAGCTGGTAAAATAGCGGGAACACAACTGAAGCAACGGTATCCCTCATGGCAGACGAAGCATCCAGGGCTTTATTTGAACAAGAACCAGATCTCGCAAGACA
>JBOIEG010000661.1:0-1033 GCA_050740915.1 Gammaproteobacteria bacterium
CCCACAATCGGCACTTCCCAACCCTCGACGACATCATGAATGCCGTGTCCGAGCGCTTCAGACTCTGGGCAAGGCCAAATAAGCAATTGGCACGACTATGCGCCATTATTTAAGTCGCTATGTATAACGAGTTCCAAGGGCCCAATGCCGTTGCCCAATCCGCTGCCGAGTATTCCGAAAGGCGCCGACCTACCTCCACAACCTCTTGGCACTTTTCGGCCAAAACAAACGGCGGTAAATCCTCCACAGACGGCATCGAACCAGATGCATCAGCGAAACCGTATACTCGATCCCATTGCGCGTGGAGAGGCATCGGATGTCGGTTTTTAAACGCTAACGTGTATCGATGCGGGCTTAGAACCTGAACAAAGGCGTCAATGACCGAGTGACTACGACGAAATCCCGTTTCAGGATTCTTGTCCAGCAGGTAGTCAACGACTGTCTTAAATCGGAATTCGTCAGGTTCTATGAAGCTCCGTTGTCCACCTCGCAGAAATAGATTCAGCCGTTTTGGATTGTCGGACGCGTCGTCTAGAAGAGATTCCAACTGTTCGCTGTTTAGATTCGACAGCACTCCCAAGTGTAAACCATACTTAATCCAGGCCGTTCTTTTCGGGCCTGTCTTAGATTCAATGGTGCTTAGCCCTCGTTGGGTCACATCATCTCGCGTCGCATTTGCCTGAATGAGTTCGAGCAACATCCACGCGTAATCAAATGGGGGCTCTGACGTCAGAAGTACAAAGCAGCGTTCTACGAGTTCCTCGTTACCGCTTTGCTTAGGCAGCACAAGCGGCTCGCCCCTTCGATACCGACGACCACCCGAAGTAATGTACCGCAACCCAATTCCGTCTAGAATCAGAGCGACGACCTGCTTCATGGATTTTGGGTGCTGCGCAAAGACCCAATCGGCTAGTGTAGTGTCCCTTAAATAACTTTACAGTTAAGCCGCCTTCTTTTTTCCCTCGGGGCAGGGTGGATCTGGGCTTGATCTGCTCCATCTTGACCCGCGCCCGCTCGATCTTCTTGATGATGT
>JBOIEG010000662.1:0-1461 GCA_050740915.1 Gammaproteobacteria bacterium
CCCACAATCGGCACTTCCCAACCCTCGACGACATCATGAATGCCGTGTCCGAGCGCTTCAGACTCTGGGCAAGGCCAAATAAGCAATTGGCACGACTATGCGCCATTATTTAAGTCGCTATGTATAAAGTCGTTTGCGTGGCAGTTCAGATGATCCGTAGGCTATTGTACCAAAGAGTTGACTGTCCCATCAGTCGCCGACCACCAGCGACTGACGACCTGCCGGCCGGGCGTGAGCGGGTGAGTGACAGGGCAATAGCTCATTCATGGTCACCTACACTACCACTCAGTAGCCCGCTTGCACGACTGCAGTGAGGGATGAATTGTGGCAGGCTGCGCACGCGAGGCCGAGGAGTTGGTCGGTAGAATAGAAAAAGGTAATGAAACCGGGTGGGAGAATTTTATACGCATCCGCTATACGCCGATTACTCGAACACGTACCGATCATGCGCTCCACGAACGGGTGCGACTGTGGAACGAAAGGAACGGTCTTGATCTCACCATGCCGGCGCGAAGTTCGGCATGGAAGCGGGTGGTTTCTTCTTCGGATTGCCCCGTACACAAGAAGCGATCATTAGATCGGGGGCACCGTGTTCACCTTAACGAACGTGACCGCTTTCCGCGCAAGGTAATCGAACAAGCCATACCCGGGTGGGTATTGGACTCACGGTCGAGCGCGATGGCGAACAAGCCGTTATCCGAGTGCGGGACACCGGCATTAGACACATAGTGCCCTGCGCTGATGCCATAGATTGGCAACAGGGCCAATTTGAGTCCGATCAGCCCTGGCAGGCGAGCCCTGTTTCGATAGTCCTCCCCACCGAGCGGCAATTTTGGATCCTTTTTATCTCTGGCTGGCGCCTCTCTGCTGCTGCACGGCGCCCTATTTCTTGGCCGCGGCGACTAGATCCCTGCATTCGCTGTCTTCACCCAGGCCCAACTCGACCATAGGGATGATCGCCGCAATCGGGGTCAATAGCACACCCAGGGCGACGGCGGCTGTACCACGCGCAGCCAGGGCAGTGGGATCTGGATAGACCGAGAGGTCTTTGAAGGGGCCTTTGATAAGCACCGGTGAGCGTGCACTAACGAGGCTGGCGTCCTTGGGATAAGGAGTAAGATGGAGATCCGCCGTCTCGTTGCGCAGATTGATCTGCCCCTTGCCTATGACATTGGTATCGGTGGTGTCGATGACCAAGATCCTAGTCCTCATCGCCCCCCTGGAATCACCCTGGTGACCGGATCTCCAGCATGGGAGACCTCAAGAAGGTGGGCCGGGTCGGATTGAAGGCCCTGATCTACTTCGCGCTCGCCTTTGGTCTCTTGGTCGTCAACCTAGTGTAGTGTCCCTTTAATAACTTTACAGACTTTCCAGTGATTGCTATGGTCTCGCTCATGCCGACCACCAGCGTGGCGATCAAGTTGCAGCCGGCTGAACGCACGCCGCTGGAGACATGGGGAT
>JBOIEG010000663.1:0-1889 GCA_050740915.1 Gammaproteobacteria bacterium
GAGAAGAGTCTGTCCATCATCAACTCACGGAGTCGATCGCCTTAATGACCACCCGAACCTCGATTTTGGCGCTCAACACGCACGTTATGGCTTTGGTGTTCAACCTAAGTCCGACAGGCTCCTAGGCCTGATGTGGGAAACTCACTTGCGATTTCGTCTACCGGTGAGTCCTTCTGTACAATATCGCAAACGAAAATCGACCCCAAATGACCTCCTCCACCGGCTGGCAGTTCTGGATCGACCGTGGCGGTACGTTTACCGATGTGGTCGCGCGGAGTCCGGACGGGCGGCTCCTTGCGCACAAGCTGCTTTCCGACAACCCTGAACGCTACGCCGACGCCGCGGTGCAGGGGATCCGCGAGCTGCTGGGTCTTGCCTCTGCCGTGCCGCTGCCAGCCGAGAGCATCGATGCGATCCGCATCGGCACCACTCTCGGCACCAACGCGTTGCTCACCCGCAGCGGAAGGCACACGCTGCTCGCCATTAAAGAGCGGCTCGATTTTTCCTGCGCGGTATTTGATGCCGAGGGTGATCTGATCGCGAACGCGCCGCACATCCCGGTGCATTTGGGCTCCATGAGCGAGAGCGCCAAAGGTATCGTTGAACAGCTTGCCCTGGAGCCAGGCGACGTCTATCTCATGAATTCGCCCTATCACGGTGGCACTCACCTCCCCGACATTACCGTTGTCACCCCCATGTTTGACGACACGGGGAAGTCGATTCTGTTCTTCACCGCCTCCCGCGGTCACCACGCCGACATCGGCGGAGTGAGCCCCGGCTCGATGCCTCCCAACAGCACGCGCATCGATGAAGAAGGCGTGTGGACTAAAGGCATGAAAATCGTCTCGCTCGGCAAATTTCTCGACCCCGCGGTGCGCGATTGGCTCTCGGGCGATCCCCACCCTGCGCGCAATCCCGAGCAGAACATCGCGGATCTGTGCGCTCAGATCGCAGCCAAACGAGAAGGGCGTGCAGGAACTCCAGAAAATGGTCGAGGAGTTCACGCTGCGCTCGGTGCAGGCATACATGGGGCATGTGAAGGATCACGCGGAGGAAGCAGTGCGCCAGGTGATCGGCGTTCTGAAAAGCGGGGAGTTCCGCTATCATCTGGACAACGGCGATGCCATTGTCGTAGCAGTGAGCGTGGACCGCGAAGCGCGCACGGCGAGAATCGATTTCTCCGGCACTTCGCGGCAGCGCTGCGACAACTTTAACGCCCCGCTTGCCGTCACCAAGGCGGCGGTACTCTATGTGTTCCGCACCCTGGTCGCGGAGCCGAAGCCGATGGCGGAACCTCATATGCCGGCGGGGCTGATCGAGCCGGAGCTCGCTATCGTGACCGACGATGGGGTGAAGGTCGCCGATCTTGCCTGGATGAGACACGAGGTTTGGACCCGGATCAAAACCGGAACTACGGCGAGCCGTGCGCGGGAGATTTGCGTTGAGGGTTTCCCCGATCGCAACACGCTCCCCGAAATCGAACGCGAAGCAACGCTTTACTTCGCTCGTGGCACGAAGGAGGTTTGGGTGTGCGACGAAGGGCGCATGAGCTTCTATGTCGCCGGCAGTGCACGGGACGCCTCTCAGTTGGCTCCCCAAAGTTCCCGCCGCAGGTTCACCTGCCGGAGTGAAGCTCTGCGGCTAGGAAACGCCAACCTTCCAGCAGACACGGCCCTGCGGTCGGACGCCCTTTCATCGACGCAAGCTCCGACCCCCTCCACACTTGATCGCGCGACTGGGCGGAAATGAGCGGAACAAGCACCTATACATAGCGACTTAAATAATGGCGCATAGTCGTGCCAATTGTTTATTTGGCCTTGCCCAGAGTCTGAAGCGCTCGGACACGGCATTCATGATGTCGTCGAGGGTTGGGAAGTGCCGATTGTGGG
>JBOIEG010000664.1:0-1357 GCA_050740915.1 Gammaproteobacteria bacterium
CCCACAATCGGCACTTCCCAACCCTCGACGACATCATGAATGCCGTGTCCGAGCGCTTCAGACTCTGGGCAAGGCCAAATAAACAATTGGCACGACTATGCGCCATTATTTAAGTCGCTATGTATAATACGGCGATCGTGCTCTAACTCGATTGCAGCTCCTCGAATGAAGCCATCAATAGCAGAGTTCACGGTAGAGAAGCTTGCGCCCCCGAAATGCGGATCGTGACTTAAGCTACCGCTGGTCAGGGTGATGGAGCTACCATCGTTCAGGAAATGCTGGCCAATAAGAGTCAGATTGACCTGCCCCATCAATTTCTCATGCAAGCCGATCTTGAACTGGTCTGCCGTCATTTCCTTGAGTGGACCCCAATGCACGTTACCGGCGACGGCAACGATTACATCTACCTTCCCGACCTTATTGAAGAGCTGGCGGACACTCTCCTCGCTTGTAATGTCTACTTGATACTGTCCCCGATCCTTGCCGACTTCGATGATTTCATGCCGTGGGGCAAGCTCCTTGATGACTAACTTGCCGATCGTGCCAGATGCGCCTACTACTAAACCTTTCATGATGCCTCCGATAACTAGGTGGATGTAAGTGACGGATGCAATTCTGAGCGTTTTATTTAGTCAGATAAATATCATAATATTCAAAACATATTTAACTATTGGTATCAAATGTGGATCGCTTGCTTAGCATGGAAGTGTTTGTTGCAACGGTGGACTTAGGAAGCTTCACGGCCGCTGCGAACATCTTCAAAATCACCCCTGCCATGGTCAGCAAACATATCACCTCACTGGAGAAACGCCTGGGGGCGACATTATTGGCCAGAACAACTCGCAGACAGAAGCTGACGGAGATTGGGGAAAAGTATTACGAAAACTGCAAGCAGATTCTTGGGCAGATTGCAGATGAGGAAGCCGGCGCAGAAGCGATGGGAAGCAATCCAAAAGGCCACCTCAGGGTAAATGCCCCAATCTGGTTCGGCTCCTTCACACTGGCCCCGATTATTTGTGATTACCTGCAGCAATTCCCTGAAGTGAACATCGAGCTATCGTTGACGGACCGCTACGTCGATATTGTTGATGAAGGGTTTGATGTTGCGATTCGTATTGGAGAGCTTAAAGATTCCTCGCTTGTGGCCAGGAAATTATCGATGTTCGGAACTTGTCAACGACTTTGAGACATCTTTCCAAAGAATTTAGTGTTGCTTATGCTCGGTCGCCGGCGGGTTGATCCAGACGGCTTCGGGCTTTTCCGGTGGCTTGGGGTGCCGACGCACGAATCGTTCTGGGTGGCGTGCGTAGGCGGCACTCAGCACGGTCTGGCGGCATTGGATCACGGTGTCGGCGTG
>JBOIEG010000665.1:0-4634 GCA_050740915.1 Gammaproteobacteria bacterium
TCCCCATGTCTCCAGCGGCGTGCGTTCAGCCGGCTGCAACTTGATCGCCACGCGGGTGTTCGGCATGAGCGAGACCATAGCAATCACTGGAAAGTCTGTAAAGTTATTTAAGGGACACTACACTAGAACAAGCGCATATCCGAGGCGAAATGGATCCCGTCATCCTGCAGCCCTTCTTCTTCCGTGTTGACGTTGCGTAACGCAAACCCCCAATAGATCTCGCTGTGGATCTTGGGGTGGGGGTCCCAGCGCACGCCCAACCCCGCACTCGAGATGGTCCTGGGGTTGGGAGAGGACTCTTCCACATTCTCGCTCCATCCGAAGTCGTAAAACGTTGCCAATTGCACCTGGCCGTCCTCGGGTTCCTGGGTGATGAAGGGCAAGGGCAGGCGAAATACCGGAAAGCGAAGCTCGATCGAGCCTACAAAACCCCGGTCCCGCACCAGCAGGTTCTCGCGATACCCTCGCACCGTGCTCGCGCCTCCGACGCCGAGCTTCTCCAAAGGCAGCAAGGGATCGGCCGCCCACTGAATCTGGCCGCGGACCAATACCTGGTTATCTGTCTCCCAGAGCCTGCGCACCCACTGGACCTGGCCGAGCCAGGCGAAAAACTCGCCGTCCGGAAGATCCCCTGGATTCTCGGTGGCGCCCAGAGCATCGAGGCCAAAGCTTAAGGTGGATCGTAACGCGAGCACTTGGTTAGGGCTGCGATCTACCCACTCCTGCCGCAAGCGCAGCACGCTGACGTCGCTCGCGCCGTCCGTGGCTTCAGTCCCAAGCGAAAAGGGAAAGGGCTCGCCGAGAAGAAACGTGTCGCTTTGCCTGCGCTCGAAAACGAGCTCGGCGAGGAGTTGACGCCTCGGGGTGCGATAAAAAGGATGGCTCATGCTCACCCCGTAAGCCTCCGTCTCGCTTGCAATATCGATGCTACCGAAAGGCGCCTCCACGATGTCCGCATTGCTGCGATCGAAATAGAGGTTGAAACGTGTATCACGGGCGGTGAGGGGAAAGGAATACGAGGCGCCCACATCATCCACACCCTCGGTGATCCCATAGCGCGCCGTGAGCACATCCCCGAAACCCGCGAGGTTGTAATGGGCCGCATAGAACTCCCCGCGCAGCTCCCCGACACTGGTCGAGTGGTGGTTATTAAAAGACACCCCGAGCTCGTAGGGCCTGGCTTCCTCGACCAGCAGCTCCAGAATGCCTTCCCCCGGTTCGAGCCCGGGCTTGAGCTGCGCATTGAGGCGCCCGATCCGGCGGTCTTGGTCGAGAAGCTGCATACGCTCTTGTAAAACACGCAGATTGAGCGCCTCCTCGCTTCCCAGCCTGAGGCGCTTTTTAATATAGTTGTCGCGCAACCCGTCATTGCCGGATAGCTCAACGCCCGTCAGTTTCCCTTCCACGATCTGGATCTCGATGACTCCGTTTTCGACTTCTTGATCCGGGATCAGCGCGCCCGAATTGACATAGCCCTCATTGATGTAATAGACCGTGAGGGCTTGGCGCAGAGATTGAAGATCCTCGGAGCTGAGCGTGCGATTTTCATAAGGGGCAGTCACCTTGCCTAGCTCTTGGTCCGAGATCACCCTGTTGCCGGTAAGCTTGATGTCTTTTGCAAAAACCTGAAGCTGGGTGGACAGCGGTGACGCTTTGGGTCCGGGGGGTGGCGGTGGGGTCAGCTCGGGTAGAGGCGAAGGTTTCTCTAGCGGTGCCTCGGGAAACTCCCGGCGCTTGTCTTCACCGGGCCGCTCGGGCGTCGTGAACGGCGGCAGCCTCTGTGCCCATGCGGCGTTGCTCTGCACCTGCAAGGCAAACAGGAGGGCGCACGGTATCCAAGCGACCGAGAGTCTTTCCATCGTCAGTTGTTGTTTTATGGATTCCCTTTGCGGATCAGATTACCCTTTTTTAGGCATCGATTGTATAGTACGCTTTTCGCTCTGCCTGACCGATCACGGGAAGCGTGTTTATGGCTTCGATTTCTTCTCTTGTGCTGCTTGCCGTTTTTATCGTTCCGACCACGCTAGCGGCGGGGGCTGCACCGGAGCAAAGGATGGCCGATGGGGCCGCTGCCTTTAGACAGGGGAAGCTGGAGGCGGCGCTTGCCGATTGGCTTGAGGCCGCGAAGGGCTACCGCGCGCAAGGCCAGGTTGCACAAGAGATCGAGGCCTTGATGCGGGTGGCGGCCGGTGAGCAATCCCTGGGGCGATATCGGGAGGCGGTGAGCACTCTGGAGCGGGCTTTGAGCAGGGTGGGGGCAGAGCAGCCTGCGCGCCTCGCGGTGCTAGGCGCCTTGGGGCAGGCTTACTTGCTTCTCGGCGATATGGCCCAGGCCGAGCGTTACCTAAGGCAGGCCGTGGAGCCGGCCCGAGATCTCCCCAAAGAGACCCTGGCCGCCAACCTCAACGGCTTAGGCGAGCTGCGCTTGAAGCAAAAGTGCTATTCTGAGGCTTACGCGGCATTCGATCAGAGCGCGGCGCTGGCGAGAGAGCTCTCACAGCCAAAGCTTGCGGCGCAGGCTTTGGTCAACGGGGTTCGCGTGGCCGCGGCCGATCAGGACGTGGGGGAGCTGGAAGCCCGCTCCGACCCCGCGTTCGCCGAACTGAGGAAACTTCCAGATGGCCACGATAAAGCCTATCTTCTCATCGCCTTAGGCCGGCTCGCCCAGGCACAGAACCGGGGCGGGCGTGCCCACCAGGTGTTAAAAGCCGCCCTTGCGGTATCGGATCGGGCAAAAGATGGCCGCGCGGAGTCTTATGCCTTAGGCTACCTAGGCGAGCTCTACGAAGAAGAGGGAGGGATCGATGCGGCCTTGGAGCTGACCCGCCGGGCCGCCTTTCATGCCCAAAAGGTAGATGCCCCGGAAATCCTCTACCTTTGGCAGTGGCAAACGGGGCGCTTGCTTAAAGCGAAAGGCGATCGGGAGGGCGCGATCGCATCTTATCAGCGTGCGGTGTTTAATCTAGGGCGCCTGCGCCGCGACTTGTTGCTCGCGGGTGCTATGGGCTTGAGCTTCCGTGAGGCGGTTGGGCCGGTGTTCTTTGAGCTCGCTGATCTGCTGCTTCAACAGCCAAAGGCGATAGACGATAAAGCGCAAGTTCAGGCGTACCTCATCCAGGCGCGCGATACGCTAGAGTCGTTGAAAAGCGCCGAGCTCGAGGATTATTTTCAAGACGATTGCGTCAGCGCCTACCAGTCGAGGATCACTCGCCTGGATAAGCCACCAGCCCAGACCGCGGTGCTCTATCCAATCCTGCTCGCGTCGCGCATGGAGATCTTGCTCACGCTTCCCGATGGGATCAAGCAGTTCACCGTTGAGGTCGGCCGCGAAACGCTCACCGCGCAGGTGCGCACCCTGCGCCGTGAGCTTGAAACCCTCGGTGACGGTTATCTTGAACCCTCGCGGCAGCTCTTTGATTTTCTGATCCGTCCTCTGGAGCGAGAGCTCGCTCAAAACCACATCGAGACACTGGTCATCGTCCCCGATGGACCCTTACGCACGATTCCCATGGCCGCGCTGCATAATGGTGAGCGCTATCTCATCGAACGCTATGCGCTCGCGAGCACGCCGAGCATCAGCTTGACCGATCCGCAGCCCATCGGGCGGCAAGGCGTGCAGGCCTTGCTTGGCGGGCTGACGGAAGGGGTTCAGGGATTCCCTGCCCTGACCGACGTGAAAGCGGAGCTTTCCACCATTGAGCAGGCGTATCAAGGCACCTTGCTGATGGATCGGGATTTCGTCATTCCCGAGATCGAGAACCAACTGGATAACAGGCCGTACAACGTGGTGCACATCGCCACCCATGGCCAGTTCGACAGTGATCCGCGCAAGACCTTTCTGCTCACCTATAACGAGAAGCTGACCATGGACCGGCTCGAGCAGCTTATCGCCCCTCGCAAATTCGCCGATGCACCGGTGGAGCTACTCACCTTGAGCGCGTGCCAGACCGCCCTGGGCGATGATCGCTCCGCCCTCGGTCTCGCGGGAATAGCGGTCAAAGCCGGCGCGCGCAGTGCGCTCGCGAGCCTATGGTCGATCGCCGATGAATCGACCGCGCTTCTGATGTCGCGGTTTTACGATGCGCTGAAGAATGACCCTACGGTGAGCAAGGCCAAGGCGTTGCAGCGCGCCCAGCTTGTCCTGCTAAAAAACCCAGACTACCGGCATCCGTTTTCCTGGTCGGCTTTTTTGCTGATCGGGAATTGGCTTTAACCAAGCTTGGAACCGTCCGAGCCTAGAGAGTCCGGCACTGCCTGTTGAGGGCTCAACACGGCGCTTGCGCTTCCTCGCAGGCGGCGATTCTAGAAGGAAGTATCTGTGGATCATTGCGCCGCGTTGTTCTGCTGAAATTGCTTCATGTCCTGCAGCGCCTGAAGCGCGATCGTGCTCACTCGCGGGTCGGCATCCTCGGCGAGTTGTTCAAGCGAGGCGACAGCGTTTTCATCGTCAAACGCGTGGTCGGCCGTGTGGCGCCATAGGGCTTCTACGGCCTGCACGCGGGATTCGGTACTAGTGTAGTGTCCCTTAAATAACTTTACAGTTAAGCCGCCTTCTTTTTTCCCTCGGGGCAGGGTGGATCTGGGCTTGATCTGCTCCATCTTGACCCGCGCCCGCTCGATCTTCTTGATGATGT
>JBOIEG010000666.1:0-4518 GCA_050740915.1 Gammaproteobacteria bacterium
CTGGCGGGCTAAAAAGCGGGCCGAGAAGAGTCTGTCCATCATCAACTCACGGAGTCGATCGCCTTAATGACCACCCGAACCTCGATTTTGGCGCTCAACACGCACGTTATGGCTTTGGTGTTCAACCCTAAGTCCGACAGGCTCCTAGGCAAGAACTTTTTTGACACCCTGTAAAACCGATGGCTAAGGGACTGGGACCGCCTGGACCAGGCGCTCGATCAAGCTCTGCGGCGGCGCGTGGGCCTCCTGCTCCAGCGCCGTTAAGCGATGCGCGATCACCCAGGGGAGCACCCTCTGTACATCTTCCGGGAGCACATGGGCGCGCCCGTGTAACATCGCCCAAGCTCTGGCGCTACGCAATACCCCGAGTCCCGCCCGCGGAGATAGCCCCGAAATGTAATCGGGGGAACGTCGGCTGTAGTTTAAAATGTCTTGCAGATAGTCCAATAACGCATTGCTGACATGGATCCGTTGCAGGTGTTTTTGCATCGCCAGGAGTTGCTCGGGCTGCAGCACGGCGGGCAGGTCGGCGAGCAATTCGCGCCTATCGCGCCCCTTCAATAAAGTGCGTTCTGCGGCGCTGTCCGGGTATCCCAGAGATACCCGCATCAGAAACCGGTCCAGCTGTGATTCGGGCAAGGGAAAGGTCCCGATCTGGTGTGACGGATTCTGCGTGGCAATGACGAAAAACGGCTCCGGCAGGCGGTGCGTGGCGCCCTCCACGGTGACTTGATGCTCCTCCATCGCCTCCAGCAAGGCGCTTTGGCTACGCGGTGTGGCGCGGTTTACCTCGTCGGCCAAAATAAGCTGCGCGAATATCGGCCCAGGGCAAAAGTTGAATTTTCCGCAATCCCGGTCATAGACCGAAACACCCAAGATATCGGCGGGCAGCAAATCGCTGGTGAACTGGATGCGCTGGAGCTTGAGCCCCAACACCCGCGCCATCACCAGGGCCAGCGTGGTCTTGCCGACCCCGGGGAGATCCTCG
This sequence comes from Gammaproteobacteria bacterium, assembly GCA_050740915.1. Taxonomy (GTDB): domain Bacteria; phylum Pseudomonadota; class Gammaproteobacteria; order JBOHHR01; family JBOHHR01; genus JBOHHR01. The sequence goes on from JBOIEG010000666.1 coordinate 989, forward strand.
ATCAGCAGGTGCCCGCGCGCTAAGACACAGGCGAGCGACAAACGGATCACCTGCTCTTTGCCGAGGATTACTTCTCTCGCCACCTCGACGACGCGCTCCAGCTGCGCCGCGATGGCCTGCGTACGTTCAACGACGACTGCATCGGCTGCTATTGACACGGAGATCGCTCGCTTAAGCCAAGGGGTTGCATCCGGCGGTTAGCCGTTCCCTTCTTCACTATAGTACGGCCGGCAAGCGGCGGCGAGCAGTACTAAGGATCATTTAAGAGCGCAGATCGGGCTCGAAAAACACCCATTTCACCTGTGGAAACGCCTGGAGGCAAACCAGGGGACACAGCGCCTGCGCTTGCTTTCGGGAAAATGGAGATAGGCCAGCAACGCGAGCTAAACACCCAGCGTGCAGATCCCGAATACCCGATGGATGACCCAAAACCGCATGCCAGACCCTGTTTGTCAGCAATTTTCTTATGTTCAGTGGGCATCCCTGCCCGCGGTGGGCCCATCCCGAGGCGCGGCGCTATCGAGTCGCTGCTCGAACACCATCCGTACGAGCGAAAAAGTGACTTCTATCGCATTCCCAAGCTTCGACCTCAAGTTTGCCCGCGTCCCGCCGATAGGCCAGTTACTAGAGATGTTCTCTGCCTTGGTGTCATTAGACTGGAGGTCTGGCTGTGGAGCATTATTCCGTTCAGAAGATTTGTTGCTTGCCCAAAGCGTTGGTCCAGCCGACCAGTGTCTACCCTGCGAATACCCTTTGTACCAAAAAGCGTTTCCCTCTTTTTCTCATCGCACTGGCATTTGCTCTTCCGATCGCGGCCGATACGCCACCCTCGGACACGATTGCACCTTTTAAAACGCCGTGGGTGTATTTTGCCCATGGCTATAGCGTCTTTGGCTGTCATGCCACGGCGCAAGGCTTCGTTGATTCGTTTCTTGCGTGGCAAAAAGCGCGGCTCGCACCGTGCGATGTCTGGCAAACGGGTTGGCATGGGGATTGGTTTGGCGGAAGTGTCTGGTCCAGCACGTGCCTGCCATATCCTAAATTTGGGCCTATGGAGCGCTTCAACCATGCGTACTCGCCGTATTTGGAGGGTAAGCGTCTAAGGTATTTTGGGTACAACCCCTTAAGCAATTGCGAAATAGGAGGCGAGGGGGGTTGGGGCATCAATCGACAACGCTTTTCTTATTGCCCCGACGCATACAAAGTCACGTACCTGTACCCGCAAGGGACCCCGGTTCTCGCATGCAAGCGCGTGCCTGAGAAGCCAAACCCCCTGAAACAGGACAGGAATTGTCCGGCTGCCGGCAATCCTATTAATCTCGCCAGTGGTAATAAATACCAGCGCGATAGCGATTATCGAGGAACGGGAGCCTTTCCTTTGGTCTTCGAGCGCCACTACAACAGTGATGCGACGCTAATCGCTACACCGGTAAACACACCCGTCCTGGGCGAGCGCTGGCGCCACGGCCTCGAGCGCTCGGTCAGGCTCACCGACTATGCAACGTTGAGCACCGCGACGGTTACCCGTGCCGATGGGCGCGGGTATTTCTTTAACCTTGCCGATGACGGCAGCTGGCTACCGGACCCCGATATTACGGGGCGATTAGACCGTCTTTTTGATCAACAGCATGAGCCCACCGGCTGGCGCTACACCGAGAATGACGAGGTAGAGATCTACGATGCGCAGGGTAAGCTCATTTCCCTCACCAACCCCTCGGGTCTCAGTCAAACGTTGGGCTACAACGCCGCAGGGCAACTTGTCTCCGTCACCGATCCCTTCGGCCGCAAGCTCACCTTCACCTACGACGCCGCCCACCGGCTGACCGCCATCCAAGACAGCGCCGGCAATACAATCACCTATACCCTGGATCCCCTGGGTAACCGCATCAAGGAAGAGGTCACAGATCCTGCTTCGGCGCTGACTCGCATCCACGCGCGGGTCTACAACAGCCTCAACCGCCTGCTGAAAAACATCGGCGGGGAAGGCCAGGAGAGAAGTTATGCCTATGACCCCAACGGCAACCGCCTCTCCGCCATCGACGGGCGCGGCCACCAGAGCACCTTCGCCTTCGACGCCTTGAAACGCCTGCTCGCCAGTGCCGATGCTAAGAATGGCGTGACCGAATACAGCTACGACGCCTTAGATCACCTCACCCAGGTCAAAGACTCCAAGGGCTTGGAGACCACCTACACGACCAACGCCCTGGGCGACCTGTTGGTGATCGACAGCCCCGATACCGGCACCACCCGCTATGCGTATGACAGCGCCGGCAACCGAGTGAGCCAGCTTGATGCCAAGGGGGTGGAGATCCTCTACCGCTACGATGCCTTGAGTCGTCTGACCGCCACCGACTATGTCGACGACACCCTCGATGTGAGCTTCACTTACGATGAAGGGGTGAATGGCATCGGACGGCTGACCACGATGCGCGATGGCAGCGGCACGACGAGCTACCAATACGACCTACGGGGCAATATCATTGAAATGCAGACCATCCATGATGGAATAATGCACACCCTGGGCTATGCCTACAACGAGGCCGATCAGGTGATGAGCATCACATACCCTTCGGGCCGCACGGTGGACTATCCGCGCAACCCCCTGGGCCAGATCAGCGGGGTCACGACCACGCTCAACGGCGAGACCCAGACGCTGGCGAGCAACATCGGTTATGCGCCCTTCGGCCCGCTGACCGGACTCACCTTCGGCAACGGGGTGCCCATGAACCGACAACTGGATCTCGACTACCGGCTCACGGCCAACATCCACCAAAGTGTGTTGGAGCAAGGGGTTAGCTTCGATGCCGCGGACAATATCAGTGCCATAGAAGATAATCTGGACATGAGCCGCAACCAGAGTTTTGATCACGATGCCGTAGACCGTCTCACCAGCGCGAAGGGGGTCTATGGCGCTCATGGCTATGCCTACGATGCGGCGGGCAATCGCGTGAGCCAACTGACCGATACCGCCAGCGAGACGTACAGCTATGCCACGGGTAGCCAGCGGTTGGAAAGCATCACCGGCACGCGCACCGATAGCTTCTCCTATGACGCCAATGGCAACACCACAGGGGCTGATAGCTTCACCTTAGGCTATGGGCAGAACAACCGCCTGAGCGAGATGCGCCTCTCCGGGGTGGTGCAGGCCAGCTACACCTACAACGGGCGTGGGGAGCGGGTCAAGAAGGAGGCTTTGGGTGAGGTGGTGTACTTCCACTACGATCTGAATGGTCAACTCTTGGCCGAGACCGATCCCCAAGGCCAAACCCTCAAGGAATACCTCTATCTGGAGGGGATCCCCTTAGCGGTGGCGGCGGCCAAGGCCACACCATCCGGGGTGAGGTCGGTTGTCAATAGTGGACTCCATGACTATTAAGATGCCTGTCGTTTCTCCCAGTTTTTGATAATGAAAGCCATTGGCGAAAGATAACCGAGTCTCGAATGCCGGCGCTGGCGATTGTAAAAAAGGTCGATATACTCGGTGATCTCGGCGACGGCCTGGGGACGCGTCTGGTATCGCCGATGATAAA
>JBOIEG010000667.1:0-1113 GCA_050740915.1 Gammaproteobacteria bacterium
GAACTCGCGCACCCAAGCGCCTTGATCTCAGAATCGGCGGCCCTTGGGGGAACGGCGAAGATTCGGCGCCCTCATGTAAAAGGTCCTGTTTTTCCTTGCCGGATGATCTGATCGCCTTCGGGCGGCACCCACATGCGGCAGCGCGTGCCATGCTGTTGGAAGTGGCATTCGTCCGAGCTCCACAGATCAACGCTTGAATCGGCGACCAGGCGCCGCCGTTTTTTTAAAGGCAGCCTGTGCGGCCGGGTCAGCCTTGGCGATCACGGGACGCGGTTTGCGCAGCCGAAAGCCCATCTGTCGGAACAAACGCTGACATTGACGCACACCCAACTCAACCCGATAGCGTCGACGCAGATGCTCGGCCAGCATATTCCGTCCCACAGGGTCTGTTCAAACCCAAATTCGCGCGGGCTGCGCCGCAAATCCCCCTCCAGGCCTTGCCACTGTTCGTCACTGAGCCGGCTCGGTCGCCCAGGTCGCTCGCCCTCGTGCAGTCCGGTAAAACCGATTTGCTCGAAGCGATTAACCCAGCGTTGCACGGTGCGCTCGCTCTCGTCGAGCTACAGCGCTGCTTGGCGTGCGCTCATGCCCTTGGCTACGAGCAACAATCCGTGCAGCCGATGATCGTAGCGCGCCTCTTCGTTGCGCTCGATCTCTTGCCGGATCGCGATACCCATCACATCAGCGTCACTGATTTCCAGCTTCCTCATAACGGAACCTCCCGTCAGTCACAGAGATACCGTTAGTGTAACAAGACTATGCGACATTATTTAAGACGCTATGTATAATCCGCCTGGAGTTGTTCAACCCCACCACCGGAAAAGAAGAGCTGGTCGATTCGGATCCTCTCAACCGCGTGGATAATAGCGACGCGTGGTTCTCTGAAGTCACCGATGACTTGATAGCCACCCTCTACGAGGATGAGCGCCTACGGATTTACTGGAAAGACAAAGCCTACGAAACGGATCACAAACTTCTGAAAAAGCGGGCTCCTCAGCAAAATTTGTGGGTAGTTTTCTACTTGATAGACCCCATGGAGTTAAGGGCGTCTGAGGAAAACAACGATTCTGACGCAAGTCCTACAGGCTCTGGCTGTGGATATATGGACAACTT
>JBOIEG010000668.1:0-1612 GCA_050740915.1 Gammaproteobacteria bacterium
TGCCCGAGAGATCTACCCGCAACACCAGGGTGTTGACAAAACACCCAATGAGCTCCTCCGTCTCACGGAGGTTGCGGTTGGCAGTGGGGGTGCCCACCACCATATCCTCCTGCCCACTGTAGCGGGAGAGCAACCCCATGAAGGCCCCCAGCAGGCTCATAAACAGCGTCACCCCAACCCGCTGGCTCAGGGCCTTGAGTCCCTGGGTCAACTCCGCCTCGAGCACAAAGCACTCGCTCGCCCCCCGAAAACTCTGCACCGCCGGCCGGGGGCGATCGGTGGGTAACTCCAGCAGTGCGGGGGCCCCCGCCAACCGCCTCTGCCAATACCCCAATTGCCCCTCCAGCACCTTCCTTCCCCCGCGCTCGGGGATCGGCAGCGCCTTGCGGTCCACCTTACCGTTGGGGGTCAGGGGGAGGGCCTCGAGCCCCATAAAGACCGCAGGCACCATGTAGGGGGGCAGCTTCGCTCGGAGATAGCCCCGCAAGGCCTTGGGCTCCACCCCCCCCACATAGTAGACTACCAGCCGCCGCTCCCCCGGGGAGTCCTCCCGCACCAGGACCACCACCTCCTGCACCCCGGGGTGCCCCCCCAACACCGCCTCAATCTCCCCGAGCTCAATGCGAAAACCCCGCACCTTGACCTGATGGTCGATGCGGCCCCGAAACTCCAGGTTGCCATCGGGCCGGTAATGCCCAAGGTCCCCCGTCCTGTACAGCCGCGCCCCAGGGGCCTCGCTAAAGGGGTTAGGGATAAACCGCTCCGCCGTGAGCCCAGCGCGATGGAGATAGCCCCGCGCCAGACCGGCACCGCCGATATACAACTCGCCAGGCGCGCCCTCTGGCACGGGGTTCAAATATGGGTCCAGCACATAAGCCTGGGTGTTCGCTAAAGGTCGGCCCAGGGGGATATCAAAACTATCATTTGCCTTGGTACTCGCATTTGGCTGATAGAGTAGCGTAACAACAGTTGCTTCAGTGGGACCATAGGTATTAATCCAAGCGACATCATGATCCTGCAAACTTCGCCAAATGGCGAAATTTTCCGCCAGGGCTTTCTCACCACCCACGACCACCAAGCGAAGACAGGATGGTAATGAAGCATTGGATAAAGAGGATTCATATACCCATTCATGCCAATATGCGGTTGGCAAGTTTAAGACAGTGAGCTGTTGTTTCTGTATAAGTTGCAGGAACTCTTTACCTGTTACTAATGCCCCGGCAGCTCGTATAACGAGGGTGGCACCACTCAACCAGGTAGGAAAGATCTCTTCCACGGCTGCATCGAAACTAATTGATGCAAACTGTAGAACTCGATCCTCTGAGCACAAGCCAAAGTTCTTGGCCTGACTGACATTGTGGTTTGTTACACTGCCATGTATGGTAGCCACTCCTTTTGGCCTGCCGGTGGAGCCCGAGGTGTAGATCACATAGGCCAGGTTCTGCGGCTGGACCCTACTCAAGGGGTTTGCCTGGCTGGCCTGCACAATCCTCCCCCACTCCCTATCGAGGCAGAGGACCTGCGCTCGGGTCGGGGGCAGGGCGGGGGCTAAGGACCCCTGGGTCAGGAGCACCTCGGCCTGGGCATCCTCCACCATGAAGGCCAGCCGCTC
>JBOIEG010000669.1:0-1946 GCA_050740915.1 Gammaproteobacteria bacterium
TTTATGAGCAAGCTTTAACGTCAAGGAGGAGACGAGGAGTCCGTCGGTCTAACTGGCGCCAGGATGAGTGAGCGGTCGAAGCGGTCGTCTATGGAGGTTAATAACCTGTGTCTTTGAACACTGAAACGACCTTCCGCCTGGACTCGGCAGCCTGCGGCGTTGATTGGACCCTCGTCTCGCTCCGTTGATACATACATTGGCTGAGAGGATTGTAACGCTGTCTGCCCCTTGTCTAAGCCTGGTACTAACTGGATAGATAACCTGACGTGTTGAGTAGGAAAGCCAAGGGCACGGAATCGTTTCTAGGTCGCGGAGGATTATCTTATCCCCGCTTGGTTGCCGCTGGGCCGAGACCCGTGAATTGCTCCCGACCCAGCGGCCCCAACTGAACCTCGATAGCTGTTTGGTACAGACAACGTTCTGATGCCGTTTGATGAAACCAAGATAGACTCGTTCGGGCCGTCGAGGACAATGCAACGCCGCGGGATCGTCTCTACGACGAATGTCCTAGAAGGTAATTTTGCCTATTGACAAGAGGGGGCCTCATAGCTGTTGGGCCTCAATCTTGGGGCAACAGGGATTCCACGCGACCTCCCAGAGATGATGGTCGGGGTCTTGAAAATAGCCAGCGTAACCACCCCAAAAGGTTTTTTGAGCCGGCTTGACGATAGTGGCACCCGCAGCTCTTGCTTGCTCCATGACTGCATCAACTTCGGCTATGGAGGAGACGTTATGCCCGATTGAGAGATCGGTAGGACTCGGAAGACTTTGCGGGATACCCGCATCGCGGGCAAGGCTTTTGCGGGGCCAAATGGCCAGCGTTAGGCCTGGCTGTAAATCAAAGAAGGCTACGGCACCATACTCGAACTCCTTACCGATGATGCCTTGAGTTGGTAGGCCGAGACCATCGCGGTAAAACCGAAGCGCCCGTTCCAAATCGTCAACGCAGAGGGTGATGAGGGTAATGCGCGGTTTCATGGACAGCTCCTTTTTCTCGTCGAGGGTCGCTGAAGTGCGTTGTTGGGCGGCGCATTTGTTCAGGCATGGATTTCGTCACCGGCCGGTTGCCTTCGCTTCAACATGCCTGGCAAACTTGTCCAGGATAGCCTGCCAACCTTGGCGTTGGACCTCCGGTTCGTTTTCCGATTCCGCCTCAAAAGTCTCCCTTACAAGGACTCCGTCGGCGGCCTCGGCAAACTGAACTCTAACGTTCCTACCGTCTCCTAACCTGTACTCGATTAGGTTTTGGGGCACGATTCGCGTGTAGGTACCCTAAAAGTCGAATCCCTCGCTTCCGTCTTTCGCTTCCATCCGCGATGAGAAAGTGCCGCCTTCACGCAAGTCGACAGCGCTCTTGGTCGTGTGCCAATCGTCCGAGGCCGCGTTCCATTGCGTGATGTCCTCCGGGTTGTTCCAGGCACGCCAGACGGCATTCGAATCGGCCTTCACGACGGTCTCTACGGTGATTTCCACGGGTCGAGCTCCTTTGTCACTCTGGGTTTGTACCCCTTAGTCGAACGACGAAGATTGAAATCGACATTCACTGCAGACCGCCTGTCTTGCGGCAATCACCCGGCGCGGCCCGATAGCGCGGCGCGAAGCGCCGCGCTATCGCCAATCACTGAGAAGTGATGAGTATGCCGTTACCTTCGCTGTCGCGAAACTGCGCTAACGTTCCCCGGGATTCCATGGCGACTGAGTTGGCTCCTTTGTAAAGTTGACCCCTTTCTGAACAAGTTCTTGATAGGTCTCGTTAGCATCCTTTGTAATGAGAACCAGGCGAGCTGCGTCCGTTTCATCTTTGTCCTTTCGCTTCGTTAGCATGAGCCGAGTTTCGGCCCCAGGAATCTCCAACTCGATCCAGCGCCAACCATCCTGATAGGGAGCATCTTGTACCACTTTGAGGCCGACTTTCTCTGTGTAGAAGCTTACTGCCCGGTCTTGGT
>JBOIEG010000670.1:0-9476 GCA_050740915.1 Gammaproteobacteria bacterium
CGGGATCAAACCGGGGGAGACCTTTACCTACCGCTACCCAGTGAAGCAGAGCGGCACGTACTGGTACCACAGCCACTCGGGCACCCAGGAGCAATCCGGGCACTACGGCCCCTTGATTATCGACCCAGCCGAACCGGACCCTTTCGCGTATGACCGTGAGTACGTGGTGATGCTCTCCGACTGGACGTTCGAGGATCCCCACGACGTTCTGATGAACCTCAAGAAAATGAGCGAGTACTACAACTTCCAGCAACGCACTGTCGGGGAGTTCTTCCGTGACGTGTCCAAAGATGGGTGGCAGGCGACCATTGCGGACCGCCTGGGCTGGGGCAAAATGCGCATGAGCCCAACGGACATTGCCGACGTCACAGGTTACACCTACACGTACCTGCTCAACGGGCTGCCGCCGGAAGCCAACTGGACGGCACTCTTCCACCCCGGCGAGCGGGTGCGGCTGCGCTGTATCAACGGCTCAGCGATGTCCTACTTCAATGTCCGCATTCCGGGGCTCCAGATGATCGTGGTGCAGGCGGACGGGCAGAACGTGCAACCGGTGACGGTCGACGAATTCCAGATTGGCATAGCGGAGACTTACGATGTGATCGTCGAACCGAAGGAAGACCGCGCGTACACCCTCTTCGCTGAATCCCTGGACCGCAGCGGCTATACCTGCGGCACGCTGGCACCGCGCCCGGGCATGAGCGCAGCGATTCCCGTACTGCGAGAGCGGCCGCTACGCACCATGATCGACATGGGCATGGACATGGGCGGAAGTGGTCATATGGGGGGAATGGAGATGGACGCGGGAAACAGGCGGGGAATGAACATGGACGCGAAGTCCAAGTCTGGTAGCAGACACGAGGGCCATATGCAGGGAATGGACATGGGCTCCGGCTCTAAGGCTGGTGGCCATCGTGGCCAGATGGGGGCGATGCCGGGCATGGGGAAGGCCGGCCCGGTGGTGGCACGACACGGCCCCACTGGCCATGGTCCCGGAAACACGGCGGTCGCTACTGTCCAGCGAAATCGGCTCGGCGAGCCCGGCACCGGGCTTGAGGACGTCGATCACCGGGTGTTGGTCTACAACGACCTGCACAGTGTGAAGCCGTTCTACGATCAGCGGCCACCCGGGCGGGAGATCGAACTACATCTGACCGGGAATATGGAGCAGTACATGTGGTCGTTCGACGGCGAGAAGTTCTCAGAGGTCAAGGGGCCGATTCCGTTTCAGTATGGGGAACGGCTGCGGCTCACACTCGTGAACGACACCATGATGGAGCACCCGATTCACCTGCACGGCATGTGGATGCACCTCGAGAACGGCGCCGGCGCCCACAAGCCGCGCAAACATACCATCAGTGTGAAACCGGCCGAACGGTTATCGGTAGAAATCACGGCGGATGCGCCGGGAAATTGGGCGTTCCACTGCCACCTGTTCTATCACATGGAGGCGGGGATGTTCCGGGTGGTGAACGTGTCCCGACATGTCGCGGAGGGGAACACATGAGAAAAAATCACCAACTCACAGTCGGTCTCATTCTCTTTTGGACATTCTTGCTATCGGCCCTGCTTGCAGCTCCCTCCGCGGTGTGCGCCGAGGAGGACGTGGTTTCGCCCCCGCCGGAAAGCTGGCCCGAGCCCGTCGAAGACCAAGCGATCATCGGCTACCTGCTTTTCGACCAGCTCGAGTACCGGGTCAATGAAGGTACGGACACGTTCGGCTGGGAAGCTCAAGGATGGGTAGGGCGGGACTACAATAAGCTCTGGGTCAAGACCGAAGGCGACCAACGGCTCTCAGGCGACAACGGTGGGGAGGCGGAAGTCCAACTCCTCTATGGGCGATTGATCGCTCCCTTCTGGAATTTCCAAGTCGGTGGACGGTACGACCAACTCCACGAGGCTGGCCCCGATCGCTCGCGCTTTTTCGGCGTGCTCGGCTTCCAGGGGCTAGTTCCGTACCGGTTTGACATCGAACCCGCCCTCTTTATCAGTGAAGACGGCGACGTTTCCGCACGGCTCGAAGCGGAGTATGACCTGATCTTGACCTAGGCTCCGGAATGCAGCGGTATCAAACAAAGACGCATTTGTCAGAGAGGAGACAGGACGTGGTTAATGTCCCAGTGCTCTTTCGGCTGGAGGCAAAACGCGGAAAAGAAGCGGACGTCGACAGCTTTCTCAGTGACGGCCTGCCCGCGATCGAAGAGGAGCCCGCAATTACCGCGTGGTTCAGGATCCACCGAGCACGGGGGCCATGGTACGGGTCGCTTCGGGTTCTTGAGGCAGTGCACCCGCCTCATTCCGGTGCTTTGACCTAGATGGCTGTCTGCTGATATGGCGCAGGAGCCGGATCTGTTGGAGCTTGCGGCCGCCTGGCGTAGCGAAGGGAGGCGAGTCGCGCTCGCTACCGTGGTGGCAACCTGGGGCTCATCGCCGCGTCCGCCGGGCAGTCAACTGTTGGCGGACGATAGCGGGCGATTCATGGGCTCGGTTTCAGGGGGCTGCATCGAGGCTGAAGTGATGCGCCGCGCGCTGCAAGTCATCGAGAGCGGGCAATCCGAGCTGCTCAAGTTCGGTGTAGCCAACCAGGATGCCTGGTCGGTGGGACTCAGTTGCGGCGGTCGGGTCCAGGTTTATGTCGAGCGCATCGAATGAAGTCCCACATCCTATCCGCGCTGATTGAAGCCAAGAAGGCGAAGATCCCGGTCGCCCTGCTGACCGAGCTTGGCAACGGGCGGCAGTGGGTCGTGGGAGCCGCAACGGGGCCCGAGGCCGACGGAATCGACCGCGACGCGATCGCGCGCAGCCGCACGCTACTGGCCGAAGACCGCAGCGAACGTTTCGAGTCGGCGTCTGGGCCGATCTTCATCCAGGTGTTCAACCCGCCGTTCCGGCTGATTCTGGTCGGCGCGGTGCATATTGCACAGCCCCTGGCGCAGCTCGCAGGCCTAGTGGGCTACGATATCTTGGTCATTGATCCGCGCGCGGCATTCGCAGAGGTTGAGCGCTTCGCCGGCCTCAGCGTCGACAGACGCTGGCCGGATGAAGCACTGGCCAAGGTCCAGGGAGACCCGCACACGGCGCTGGTGACGCTGACCCACGATCCCAAGCTCGACGATCCGGCGCTGGACTGGGCCCTGCGTACGCCGGCGTTCTACATCGGCGCCCTGGGTAGCCGGAAGACACACCAAAGCCGCCTGCAGCGCCTCGCCGGACGCGGCTTCTCCACGGCCGATGGCGCGCGTATCTACGGACCGGTCGGCCTGAGTATTGGCGCGGTGACGCCGGCCGAGATCGCCATTTCGATCATGGCGCAGATCACTCAGGCGCGGCACGCCAAGGCCTCGTAGCGATGGACCGCAGGATGTCTATCGAGCAGTTGTACACGGCGCCGATTCGGCAGCTTGCCCGTGAGGGACGCGTTCCGGCCAAGGTGCCACAGGCGACCGCCCGTGCGACGGTGCTCAGCAACCGTTTCTGCGGCGATGAGGTGCGGCTCGGAATTCGCGTCAAGGAAGGCCTGGTGCAGGAGATCGCCTGCACGCTACGCGCCTGCGTGCTGTGCGAGGCCTCGGCGCAGATCATGCGCCGGGCGATGCTGGGCAAAGACGAGTTCAGCCTAGCGCAGGCGGAGCGGTTCCTGTGTCGTCTCGCCGAAGGCGTGTCCGCGCCCCCGCCCGCTGGCTGGGAGGAACTCGGCAAATTCGAACCGCTGCGGCGGTTCAAAAGTCGTCTAGATTGCGTTCTGCTGCCGCTGTGCGCGCTGCGGCAGGCGCTGTCGGATGCACCCCCGTCGTCGACGGATCTCTCCGCCACTTGATTCGTCTCCCTGGAGCTCATGGCCATGATCAGTTTGAAAATCAACGGCGAGGACCATGCGGTCGATGTGCCGCCAGACATGCCGCTGCTTTGGGTGCTGCGCGACGTTGTCGGACTGACCGGCACCAAGTTCGGCTGCGGCATCGCCCTGTGCGGCGTCTGCACGGTGCATCTCGACGGGCAGCCGATTAGGTCCTGCAACCTGCCTGTGGTCGCGGTCGGCGGTAGGAACATCACTACAATTGAGGCGATCGGCCAGACGCCAAGCGGTGCCAAAGTGCAGAAAGCCTGGTTGGACCTGGAAGTGGTGCAGTGCGGTTATTGCCAGCCCGGGCAGATCATGTCCGCGGCGGCGCTGCTGGCGAGTAATCCCAATCCCAGCGACACCGACATCAACGCCGCCATGGCCGGCAATATCTGCCGTTGCGGCACCTATCCACGCATCCGCGCCGCGATCAAACGGGCGGCGCAGTCGTAGTCAAGGGGGCGTCACCATGGATCTCGAACGATTGCTGAATGTGGCGAAGGACAGTGCAGGATCCGTGGCCGACGGCGGTGTTTCCCGCAGGACATTCCTGAAGGCGAGCGCCGCGGCCGGCGGTGGCCTGTTGCTCAGCTTCTACCTGCCCGGGACCCTCGGTGGTGCCCAAGCGGCTGACACCACACCGGCGGACGTCTTCGCTCCCAACGCATTCGTCCGCATCGGTCGTGACGGCAGCGTGACGCTGGTCGTGTCCTACGTCGAGATGGGACAGGGCACCTACACCTCGATACCGATGCTCATCGCCGAAGAGTTGGAAGTGGACCTCGGGCAGGTCAGCCTCGAAGCGGCGCCAGCCGATGATCGGCTTTATGCCAACCCGCTCCTGCAATTTCAGGTAACCGGCGGCTCGACGTCCGTGCGCGCCGCCTGGGAACCCATGCGACGTGCCGGCGCGGTCGCCCGGGTCATGCTGGTAGCGGCGGCGGCGCAGGCCTGGAAGGTGGATCCGGCATCCTGCCGCGCGGAGCAGGGCGAGGTGATCCATGGACCGACCGGCCGCAGGCTCAAGTACGGGGATCTGGCCGACACGGCGGCGCAGTTGCCGGTGCCGGATCGAGTCGCGCTCAAGGACCCGAAGGATTTCAAGCTCATCGGCACCTCCGCCAAGCGCCTCGACACCCCCGATAAGGTCAACGGCAAGGCGCTGTTCAGCATCGACATCAAACTTCCCGGCATGAAGATAGCCACCGTCGCCGCCTGCCCGGTGTTCGGCGGCAGGCTCGCCAACGTCGACGACGGCAAGGCCAAGGCGATGAAGGGCGTGCGCCAGGTGGTGCGCCTCGACGATGCGGTGGCGGTGATTGCCGACCATATGTGGGCCGCCAAGCAAGGCCTGGCCGCGCTCGACATAGTCTGGGACGAGGGCCCAAACGCCAAGGTCAGGACGGCAGATATCGTTCAGCAACTCGAGGCGGCCTCCGGGACCCAAGGCGTCGTGGCGCGCAATGATGGGGATGTCGCCAAAGCCATGGCGAGCGCGGTCCAGAAGGTGGAAGCCGTGTACCAGGATCCGTTTCTCGCGCACGCCACGATGGAGCCCATGAACTGCACCGTCCATGTGCGCAAGGACGGCTGCGACATCTGGGTGGGGACGCAGGTCCAGACCCGCGCCCAGGCCACGGCCGCGCAGGTGACCGGCCTGCCAGCGGAGAAGATCCAGGTTCACAATCAGCTGCTGGGCTGCGGCTTCGGCCGGCGCTTGGAAGTGGACTTCATCACCCAGGCGGTGCGGATCGCCAAGCAGGTCGATGGCCCGGTGAAGGTTGTGTGGACCCGCGAAGAGGACATCCAGCACGACATTTACCGGCCCTATTACTACGACCGGATAGCTGCGGGCCTGGACGAGCAGGGCTGGCCTACCGCCTGGAGCCATCGCATCGCCGGTTCCTCGATCATGGCGCGATGGGTCCCGGCAGCATTCAAGAATGGCCTCGATACCGACGCGGTGGAGGGCGCGGCGGAGCCACCGCCACCCTATGATCTCCCCAACATCCTGGTGGACTACGTTCGCCAGGAGCCGCCGGGTATTACCACCGGGTGGTGGCGCGGGGTTGGGCCCACGCACAACATATTCGTCGTCGAAAGCTTCATGGACGAGCTCGCGGCGGCGGCGAAGAAGGACCCCGTCGAATACCGCCGCGCTCTGCTCGGTAGATCACCGCGTGCCAAGGCCGTGCTGGATCTCGCCGCGGAGAAGGCGGGTTGGGGGCGGCCGCTGCCGGAGGGCCACGGCCGCGGCGTGTCCGTGCAGTACGCCTTCGGCACCTTTCTGTCGGAGGTCGCTGAGGTCGCGGTATCCAAGGATGGCGAGGTCCGGGTCCAGCGCGTGGTCTGCGCAGTGGATTGCGGAATGACCGTGAACCCGGACACGGTCAAGGCGCAGATCGAGGGCGGAATCATCTTCGGTCTGAGCGCCGCGCTGTTCGGCGAGATCACGATCAAGGACGGTCGGGTCGAGCAGAACAATTTCCACGACTATCGCGTGCTGCGCATCGACGAGGCGCCGGCGATCGAGGTGTATCTGGTGAATAGCACGGAGGCACCGGGCGGCATCGGTGAGCCCGGTACCGTGGGCGCGGCGCCGGCGCTCACCAATGCGATCTTCGCGGCGACCGGCAAGCGCATCCGCAAGCTGCCGGTCAATCGGATTGAACTCCGCTCCGCCTAGGGTTTGTTAACATATGATGGGGAGTATACGGTGAAGCGGTCCAGGAAAATTCAACTGCTCGTCCTCGTCCTGCTCGTGGTGATAGCAGCCGTGAGCTGGGTTAGCTTGCGCCCGCGCGGACCCATGGACTTTGCCAACGGCACGCGGGTCGCTATGGCAGCTTATCGCGGAAGCGATCCGACCGGTGCTCCTCCCGATCTCGCGGGAGTCGATCTGATAACACGTGGCGAATATCTCGCCCGCGCCGCCGACTGCTTCGCCTGCCATACCGCGCCAGGCGGCAAACCGCTTGCGGGCGGCCTGCCCTTCAAGCTGCCGTTCGGCACGCTCTATTCGACAAACATCACGCCGGATAAGGAGACCGGGATCGGCGATTGGAGCGACGGCGACTTTGTGAAGGCGCTGCACGAGGGCATCGGTAAGGATGGCGAGCATCTATATTCCGCCTTTCCCTACACCGCCTACACCCTTATGACGCGCAACGACGTGCTGGCGATCAAGGCGTATCTGTTCAGCCTCGAGTCTGTCCATAACACCCCGCCGGAAAACGACATGGTGTTTCCATTCAATCAGCGCTACCTGATGTGGTTCTGGAACCTGCTATTCAACCCCGGACAGCGCTTTCAGCCGAACATCGATCAAACACCGGCGTGGAATCGGGGCGCCTATCTGGTCGAAGCGCTCGGACATTGCGGCGAATGCCACACGCCACGGACCCTGCTGCAGGGGCTTGATGCCGGCGAGAAGTTCGCAGGGGCGATGATCGGGGGCTGGAAGGCGTACAACATCACTGCCGACGCGCAGTCCGGCGTCGGCGCTTGGTCGGACGATGAACTGGCAGCCTATCTATCAACTGGGCACGCCGAAGGGCGTGGTTCGGCTGCGGGGCCGATGGCCGAAGCACTGAACGATAGCCTGCGTTTCCTAACGCAGGACGATATCCGTGCGATGGTCGCCTACCTGAGAACCGTTCCGCCCATCCGCGGGAAGGGCGAGCTCGCCGTCGCGCAAAAGCCGCCGTCCACAACAACGGCGACGGTCCGCACGCAGGGTCCGCATGGATCGGCTGGGGACGATGGGGGGCTCGGCCTGCGCGTTTTCGAAGGCGCCTGCGCGAGCTGTCATCACTGGGACGGCAGCGGTGTCCAATCGCCCTATGCCGCTCTCACCGGCACTCGGGGGGTGAATGATCCTGCGGCGATCAACCTGACGCAGGTGACCCTGCACGGTGCCCTCCTGCACTCTCAACAGGGCGAGGTGTTGATGCCGCCTTTCGGCAAGGGGTATTCCGATGCGGAAATCGCCGCCGTGGTAAACTACGTGAGCGGCCGGTTTGGCGCCCAGGCATCGACGATCACATCCGATGAAATCGCCAAGCGTCGCGAGCAGTGACCCATGAGCAGCCATTGGCCTGAAGGTGGGGACCCATGGAGCTAGATCCGGTATTGCTTTCCCGCATTCAGTTCGCCTTCGTCATCGCCTTTCACTTCCTGCTGCCGGCGTTCACGATCGGGCTCGCCTCGTACATCGCGGTGTTGGAAGGGCTGCTCCTGGCGACCAAGAAGCAGGTCTATCTCCGGATCTCGACCTTCTGGATCAGGATCTTTGCCGTGGCGTTCGGCATGGGGGTGGTATCGGGGATCGTCTTGCCCTATCAGCTCGGCGCCAACTGGAGCCGTTACTCAGACGCGACCGCAAACATCGTCGCTCCGCTGATGGCCTACGAAGCCCTGATGGCGTTCTTCCTCGAGGCGGGGTTCCTCGGCGTGTTGCTCTTCGGTCGCAAGCTCGTCCCGCAGTGGGCGCACTTCTGCTCCGCACTGATGGTCGCGATCGGGACGTTTCTCAGCGCGTTCTGGATCTTGGCGGCGAACAGTTGGATGCAGACGCCCGCCGGCTTCGAGATCATCGACGGACGGTTCGTGCCGACCGACTGGCTGGCGGTGATCTTCAACCCGTCGTTCCCGTATCGGTTGGTGCATACGGTGACTGCCGCCTATCTCACCACCGCGTTCACCGTGATCGGGATCGCGGCCTGGTATCTGCGGCACGGGCGCTTCGTGGACGAGGCGAAGGTGATGATCGCGATGGGCGTGATCCTCGCCTCGGTGCTGGTGCCCGCACAGGCGTTGCTCGGCGACCTGCACGGGTTAAACACGCTCGAGCATCAGCCGCAGAAGCTGGCGGCGATGGAGAGCCTGTGGGAGACGCGCGGGGGGGCGCCGGCGGTGCTGTTTGCGATTCCCGATGAAACTGCCGAGAGGAACCGCGCCGAGGTGTCGATCCCCAAGCTCGCGAGTCTCTATCTCACCCACAGTTGGGACGGCGTGGTCCGGGGGCTCAAGGACTTTCTGCCTGCGGACCGCCCGCCGGTGGTACCGGTGTTCTTCGGTTTCCGGGTGATGGTCGGCATGTGGGCAATCATGTTCGCGCTCACGCTCTGGGCGTGGTGGCTCGCCTGGCGCAAGCGGCTCTTCGCCACCCCGCTCTTCCTGCGCGCGGCCACCTGGGCGATCCCGGCCGGCTATGTCGCCGTGACCGCCGGCTGGATCACGACCGAGGTCGGCCGGCAGCCCTATGTGGTCTACGGACTCCTGCGCACCGCGGACGCAGTGACGCCCACGCTCACGGGCGGCGAAGTCCTGGCGTCACTCCTCATCTACATCGCGGTGTACATCGTCGTCTTCGGCGCCGGCGTTAACTACTTCGTGCGGCTGGTGCGGCAAGGTCTCCCGGAACCGCTCGAGAGGCAAGAGCTGCGGCCCGAACAGCGCCCTGCGCGGCCGTTGTCGGCGGCCACGGGTCCCGCCTCTGACTGAAATCTACCATGGTCCTCGACCTCGTGCCCATCTGGACTGTCATCCTCGCCTTCGGGGTTTTCATGTATGTACTGCTCGACGGCTTCGATCTCGGCGTCGGGATCCTCTTCCCCTTCGCGCCCGGGGATCG
>JBOIEG010000671.1:0-8042 GCA_050740915.1 Gammaproteobacteria bacterium
GTCGTCTCCCGTCTCGAGTATCGAAAGGTGAAGCTCGCCCGCCGCGAGACGGTCTCGGAGAAAGTCGAAGCCCGGCTCGCCGAAGACGCGCGCCGCGGCGTTGCGATCGGCCTCTCCGCCACGGGCATCGTGCAGCAGACCGCCGGCGAAGGGCCTGACCGGCTCCGGGGCGTCGGCTCCGTGGACGTCACCTTGCTCGCGCGTCCTGCCCTGGAGACCACCTTCTTCGTGGATCTCGAAGCCATTGGGGGTGACGGACCCGATCCGTTCCTGGGCTCGGCCTCGGGTCTCAACGCCGACGCGGGATCTCTCCAGGATTCGGATTTGGCCGACCGGGTCACCCTGCGCGAAGCCTGGCTGGCGGCGGCGTTCTTCGGAGGTCACCTCAGCGCCGTCGGTGGAAAGCTCGACCTCACGAACTACTTCGACCGTAACGCGGCCGCCAACGACGAGACCCACCAGTTCATCTCGGGCATGTTCGTCAACAACCCGCTCCTCGGCCAACCTGTCCAGGGCGTGGGCCACCAGGCGAACGCCCCGGGCCTCCATTTGGCCTGGGATACGTTTCGCGAGCTCAAGCTCGGGATCGGGGCGCAGGCCCCCGAGGACTCGGGCGACGCGCTCGGCCGGACCCCGTTTCTGATCGGCGAGATCGACTACTCGACCGCAATGCTCGGGGGGCCCGGCAACTACCGGCTGTGGGGTCGGCGAAACGGCGGAGACGATCGTTCGTACGCAATCGGCGTCAACTTCGACCAGTCGGTGGGCGCCCGCGCTCGTGGTTTCGGTCGATACGGCTTCCAATTCGGCGGCCGGGAACGAGATCGGCACGCGTGGAGCCTCGGGCTCGGACTGCAAGCGCTGCCGGCCTTCCGGCCCCGGGACGAGACCGGCCTCGCCTACGGCTGGCTGCGCGCGGCCAACGGACGAGTCGAGGATCTCGTGGAGAGCTACCACCGTTTTTACTTGACCGACCACCTCTCTTTGAGTTTGATCGCACAGTACGCCTTTCACCTCGCGGGCGACGAGGAGATAGAGCCGCTGGAGGGCGTTTTCCTCGGCGGTTTTCGCACCCAGGTGAATTTCTGACACCAAGAAAAGGAGAAATGAAATGAAGACAGATGCACAATGGATGGCGAGCCGGATCGCCGTCGCGCTCGCGACCTGCGGGACCTTGATGACGGCTGCCTTGCCTAGCTGGGCGGCGGGCGTGGACGCAAGCACGACGCTCTTCGTCACCAACCGGGACTCCAGCGACGTCACGATGATAGACACGAGTAACGACCGGATCGTGGGCCGGATCGCGCTCGGCGAGCGGGTCAATCCCCACATGGCGATGGCCACTCCCGACGGCAAGCGCCTTCTCGTTGCGGGGACGCGGCGCAACCAGGCCTTGATCGTCGACCTTGCGACGCTGGAGGTTGCGAAGCGGATCCCGATCGGCATTGATCCGGAACACTTCGACATTTCGGACGACGGCAGGCTCGCGCTCATGGGAAATCTCGAAGAGGGCACGGTGTCGGTCCTGGACCTAGTCGCGGGAATTGAGATCAAGCGCATAGACGGGTTCTCGGAGCCCCACGGCTTCGCCTTCCTGTCCGGCGGGAAGAAGGCCTACGTATCGAGCTTCGGCGCTCACGAGGTCGCCGCCGTCGCCACCGCCGCCGTGGCGACGATCGCGGTGGCGCGAAAATTCGCGGTGGGCTCGAGTCACCTTCTTGCCGGTGCCAACCCGGATCGCTACCTGACCGAGATCAAGGGGATCGCCAACCCGACCCCGACCCTCGACGGGCGATTCGTGTACGCCGCCGATAGCGACTCCGGAGAAATAGCGGTGATCGACACCGCGACCGACCAGGTCGTGAAGACGATTCGGGTCGGCGAGGAGCCTTGGCGGGCCTACCCCTCTCCCGATGGCTCGAAGATGCTCGTGCCCAACAACGGTGACGAGACGATTTCGGTGATCGACGTCACGAAGCAAACCGTGATCGCCACACTGCGCGGAGGGCCCGGTATGACTGGTATCAACTTCGACCTCAAGGGCCGCAAGGCCTACGCCTTCAGCTCGGGCGAATACGGGACGGTCCTCATCTACGATCTCGCGGGCCTGCGGGAAGCCGGTCAGAGACGTCTCGGCCCAAAACTCAGCCTGGAGACCGCGACGACAACCCCCGACGGTCGAAAGATCTATGTCGCGTCTTCCACCGACAACTCGGTCTACGTGATCCACACCGCGAGCGATGAGATCACGCGGATCCCGAACGTCGGTGCGTCGCCCTGGGCGACGACTATGCTAGGGACTTACCAGTACTGTCACTGAGAGCCTGTGAATAAATCTACTGCGCAGCCCGCCCGCTTCGTTGCGCGGTGCTCGGAATCCTCATGTATTTCCATATACACTGCGGTTGCTCGCCTCGTCCTTGAGGCTCGCCCCTTCGGGGCTTATGCGCCGTTTCGCTCCCGGCGAAACGGTCCTGCGCGCCGTGCGCCTCGCGGGCGGGCGTGTTCGCTACAATTTCTTCACAAGCTCTGCGCCGGCGCGCGGACGCCAATGCAGTTCCGCCTCTTCTGCGTCGTCGCGCTGGCTCTCGTGATCGGTCCTGCCGGTGGACGCGCGGCCGACTCCGGCGGTGAGGATGCCCGGGCGGCTCGCTTGCGGGAGATCGTCCAGGAGCACTTCCTGGGGCAGTGTTGCACCGCCTGCGGCGAGATGTGCTCGGTCGAGGAGATCCTTGCGTCTCTCGATCTCGCGAGCCGGATGATAATCGGTCCCGCGCCCGATCTCGCCTTCATCCGGGGCCTTTCGGCCGACGTCGCGCCTCCGGAGGTGCGGGTCGATTCGGGCGGCAGGGTGTCGGTGAGGATCGCTTCCTTCGGCAGGCGGACCGGCCGCCAGTTTCTGGCGGCGACCGGATCGCTCGACCCTCCTCAGCTCTCCTCAATGCGGCTCGACCTCCGCGGGAACGGCGGCGGTTGTCTCGAAAGCGCGCTCGAGATCGCCGGTGCCTTCGCCCCTCGCGGGGCCCTTCTCCTCGATATCGCGGGCCGCTCGGGCGTGCGCAGTTTCCAAAGCCGCGGCCCGCGGCGCTTCGCTGGCCTGCCGGTCCAGGTGCTGGTCGACGAGAGAACCGCGAGCAGCGCCGAAGTTCTCGCATGGCTCCTCCGCCGTTACGCGGGTGCCCGGATCCTCGGGCGGCGCACCGCCGGCAAGGGCACGGTCCAGGAGGTCTACCGGGTCGATCCTCGCGCCCGCCTGGTCCTGACGACCGGCGTCTACCGTCTGCCGGACGAGACCGCGCTCGGGGGTACGGGCATCGAGCCGGATTCCGAGGAGCGAAACGAGTGAGTCTCGCGAAGCTCACCCCTACGCACGTCAACCCTTGGGTCCACATAAGGTGTCAACGATTGCTACGGCATTCGGCGTATCGTCTTCTACGATTGGCCGTGTGATCAAAGGGAGGGAGTGAGAGATGGGAGACGTGCCCCTTTTTGCACTATTGACAATAGCTCAATCCCTAGACGATATTGTGCACGCTTCAGGTGTCCCTGAGAACGATGCTTCAAAGGGATGAAACGGGAAGCCGGTGCGCTCCAGGGATCGATCCCAGAGCAATGCCGGCGCTGCCCCCGCAACGGTAAGCAAGCAACGGAGCGGCACTACGCCACTGTGCTACGGCATGGGAAGGCGCCGCGCCAGGGTCCCTACCTACTTGTGAGCCCGGAGACCGGCCTGAAGGGTGTTGCAATGGCATTGCGGAGGGTGATGCCGAGGCGCCCGGGCCGTCGTTTCCAGATCCCGCCTTGCCCCTTTCCTCTGCGTGCCTTGCGCGAGCTTTCATTGCTGCGCGGGTGTGCGCGGAGGAGAAAAACATGGGATTGCGCCGAATGCCGGCACTCCTGCTGCCCCTGGGTTACCTGTCTTGCTGCCCCTTGTTCGCCGCCGATGAGCCGGTCGAGCTCGATCCGATCATCGTCACCGCCACGCGGCTCGAGACGCCTCTCGATCAGATCCCCGCTTCGGTGTCCGTGGTGAAAGGCGAGGACATCGAGCGCCGGCAAATCACGGACACGCTCGAGGTCTTGCGCGACATCCCGGGCTTCACCATCGTGCAGACCGGGAGCCGCGGCGGCACCACCTCGCTCTTCGCCCGAGGCGGCAATTCGAACCACGACCAGATCTTGATCGACGGCGTCAAGGTGAACCAGGCAGGCGGCGTATTCGAGTTCTCGGACCTCACGACCGACGGGATCGACCGCATCGAGATCGTGCGCGGGCCGCAGAGCGCGCTCTACGGATCGGACGCGATCACCTCGGTGGTGCAGCTCTTCACCCGCCGCGGCGACGGGCCGCTAGCCGCTCGCTTCGGTTTCGCGGGCGGCACCTTCGAGACGTTCGAGGAAAAAACTAGCATCTCGGCCGGCACCGAGCGCTACGGCTATTCTATTGACGTCGGACGCATCGACACCGACGGTATCCTCGACCTCAACAACCGCTCCGGGAACAGCACCGTCGCCTCGCGCTTCGATTGGAGCCCCAGCGAGACGCTCGATCTCACGGCCACGGTCCGCTTCAACGACTCGCGCTTCGAGTTTCCGACCCAGAGCGCCGGCGATCGCTTCCCGCCGCTGGATCCGAACCAGTTCCAGGAGCGCGAGCGGCCGATCGTCGGGCCTCGCGCGGTCTGGAAGCCCTACCCCTGGTGGCGCCACGCGCTCCAGCTTGGGCTCTACCGCGAGGATCGCAGCTTCGACGATCCCTTCGATCCGGGCGCCGACTTCGGCGTGTTCGTGAGCGACACGACCGAGGAGCGCCTCTCCGCCGACTACAACTCGACCTTCTTCCTGCCGTCCCTCGCCGGCCTCACCCCAACCATGACGCTTGGCGGCTACGCCGAGGACGAGGACTTCGAGCAGGACTCGCTGTTCTTGTTTCAAGGCTCGGGGGCACCGAACCGCATCGAGGGGAGCCGGGACGCGCAGGCCTTCTACTCACAGCTAATCCTCGACTGGCGCGAGCGGGTGACCCTGGTCGCCGGGTTTCGCCTCGACGAAAGCTCAACCTTCGGCACCGAGGTGAACCCGCGCGTGGGGCTGGCCTATCGCCTCCCGGCCATCGAGACCAAGCTCCGCGCGAGCTACGGGACCGGCATCAAGGCGCCGAGCTTCATCGAGAACTTCGGCACGGGAAGCCCCTTCGTGGTCGGTAACCCGGATCTGGATCTGGAGCGCTCGGAGAGCTGGGAGATCGGCCTCGATCAGCCGTTGCCCTTCGACGATTATCCGGGGGAGATCTCCGTCACGTACTTCTCCTCGGATTTCGAGGACCTCATCGGTTCCGTCTTCGGTTCGACGCCGAGCTTTTTGAACATCCAGCGGGCGCGCAGCCGCGGCGTCGAGGTCGGCATGCGGATCGGGACCCCGATCGGCATCGGGTTCCGCGGCAGCTACACCTATCTCGACACCACCGTCCTCGATCCCGGCGCATCGGGCGGCACACTGTTCGTCGCGGGCGAGCCGCTCCTGCGCCGCCCGGAGCATTCCGGCGCCTTCACCATCGACTACGCCGCAGACCGCTGGACGGCCAGCTTCAACCTAACGATCAAGGGCAGCTCGATCGACCGCGATTTCAACGCCGACCCGGGCGGCGCCCGCGTGCGTCTCGACGGATACACGAAGGCCGACATTGCGGTAGCCTATCGCCTGATCGAGAACCAGCTCGGTATGGAGTCCCTCTCGATCACCGCCAAGGGGCAGAACGTCTGCGACGAGGACTACGAGGAGGTGTTCGGCTTCTCGACCGCGGGGACGAGCTTCCTGATCGGCTTCCGCGCCGAGCTGTGACCATGAGAATCAGGCTCGACGCCCTGCGAGTGGCTCCGTGCTGACGCCTCCGCTCCGGGACCTGTTCCGCGATCTCGAGAACCTCGATCGCTACGCCACGGCGGAGGTCGGCGTTCGCGAGGCGCCGGGGTGGATCGAGCTCTGGGAGGCGATACGGCGGAAGTACGCGAGCGAGGCCGCCGAGACGGCGGCCGGGGGTGACGCACGATGAGCGAAGCGAAGCTCCAGCCCTACGCGCGGCATCTCTTCGTCTGTACCGGCCCGCGCTGCGCCCCGGGCGAGTCGGACGCGCTCTTCGAGATCCTCGGTCCGCGCTTGAAGGATCTCGGGCTCACTTCGGGCTCGGTTCGCGTCAAGCGCACGCGCTCGGGATGCTTTGCCGTCTGTCGCGAGGGGCCGATCGTGGTCGTCTATCCCGAGGGCGTCTGGTATCGCCGCGTGACGCCCGAGGCTCTGGACCGGATCCTGATCGAGCATCTGCGCGACGGCCATCCAGTCGCGGAGCTCGTCTTCCACTCCCTTGCCAATTCGGGGGTCTGCCGGGCAGGAGAGTCCGATGGAGGCGCGCGGTGAAGCATGTCTTCAGGGCAGACATGCGGGCGCAATAGGGGATCGAGCTTTGAGTACCATCCGCCGTTGCCCGGTCCTATTATCAGCGCGCCCGCCAAAAAATAAATCGCTCCTGGCCGGGCCTAGCCCTTTAGCTGCCCGATCCTCCTGGAGCGTAGCGGAAGGAAGGTTCACTGCACGCTCTTGTTTGGCTTTCGGTCGGAATCACCCCGTAAGCGAGTAGCTCTAATGCACGACACTTCAGTGCTTCGTCGATCGCTGTCGAAACGTCTATTCGCACGAGTTTTCCATAATGGCTAACGTCGCCGTTCAGCCGACCGAGCGAGCGGGCGAAGTCCGCTTGCGAGGATCGGCCGCAACGGCTTGTTGGGCCACACGCTTAAGAAATACGTTTTTCAGGGGCAAGCTCACCCTCCACAGTGCGCTGCAAACGCCACTTCAAGATCTCACCTACTAACGCGAGCACAAGCGCAAGAGGAAGACCAACAAGCATTGCGTTAATAAATTCACCCATATCATGGCTCGTCTTTGTGTAGAGCGGCTTGATTTCCTTGTCTGTCGCCTCATACCTGGCCAGCACATGATGTTCGTCAAGTTGGAAGTGGGTTTCAACTATGACCTTGCCGGGTCCGACGGTTGTTACTGTATATACAGTACGCTCGTACATCGAAGGATCATTCACCTCGCCTTTACCGAGCGGGGGCAAAAAGCTGTAATTGGGATTGTCTTGTTTAAACCGTTCCAAGCTCTCTAGGAATATCTGTACGACTTTACGCTCGCCAGGTCTATCAGCGTTCGGTATTACCGCAATAACGGACATTAGCGGGGCCGGCGCTCCTCCCTGATCCATATAAACGGCACCGTCTAACCGATCACGCGCAGATTGACTTAGAACCATACCTCCCGTGCAGCTCGCGAGGAAAAAGAGCTTTGATGTCAACACGCCAGCGAAAACCCTGGTCCAATTTATTCGTCGAGGGCTTCGCGGGCCGTCACCTGGGACCGGGTTCGCTTCGGTGGGCCCATTTAATTTCTGGCCTACTTTCGAAGGCGATTCGTTTCCGCACCGGATGCAGCGCAACGCATCAGCGGGCATGAGATTGTTGCATTTAGAACAGCGCTTCATGGCCCTTTAGGAGGCTGGTCCGTCAACGGTTACTTCTGAAGTATAGACGTTGCCACTGAGCAAGCCATGATTGCCGAAATCCATATCGCTCTTGCATCAAGCTTATAACTCGGCGGTGCCCCGCGGTGTCAATGCCAAACGCCAGGATTTTTCCAAGAACCACGCCAATGATCCGCGCCCAGGGCTTGAGAAAAAGAACTCGCGAGGAAAAACTCTCAGGTTCAAACTCCCGGTCGCTGTATTGACCACCGAGGGGGGGTTGGGTATAAAACGAGACGTACATTGGAAGACCACTCGTGGAAGTGATCAACCGTCTACTGAAGCGCTGGCGGGCCCGGATTCTCGAAAGCTAATCAAAGTGGAGACTGAGAGTTTGTGAAAAACCGTCGCGAGCGAAGAAAGGTCGCGTTCCGCCGGAGCGCAGGAACCGCAGTGTATATTGAAATACATGAGGATTCCGAGCACCGCCGGAACGCGAGATCCCGAGCGCAGTAGGTTTTTTCAC
>JBOIEG010000672.1:0-4073 GCA_050740915.1 Gammaproteobacteria bacterium
AGCGCCCCATCTGATACAACGGTCACTTGACCTTCATCAACCCAGGCCATTTTCGGGCGCTTCTACCAACCTCTTACGTGCAAAACATTCGAGCGCTCGTGCCGGCGCAAATCCTCTCGCTGGTTTAACCGGCGGCCTTGAGCTGTGCGCCCTCAGGCAACTCGCCGCCCTCAAGGTAACGCCATAACAGCGGCTGAGCTTGGAGCTCGGCTGATAGCGCAGCCACAACCACGCGATCTCGACCATCATCGTACGTACCCGAGCATTGCCGGCTTTGCTAATGCCCTGGTCTCTTTTACGGCCACCACTGGCATAGGGCGTCCCCGTCAGGCCTGCGCAGGCCCCCAGCTCACGGCGGTTCCGAAACCCCCGCCAGGCAAAGAATTCCATCACCAGCAGCCACGCACAGTTCGGCCCGATCGCGCGCAGCCCCATCAACTGCACCACCTGCTGCAGCGGATGGCTGTCGGCGTGCGTGATCCGCTCCATCCGCGTCTTCTCCAAGGCGCGTAGCTGCTGCTCTAGCATACTCAGACGCCAGTACTCCCGCTCGAGCTCTCCTTTGAGCTCGGCGGGCAGGGACGTGCCGTCCCACAGGGTCAGCGTCTCCAGACGCTGGAGAAAGCCGCCATTAGGCTCCAGGCGCAGGCCCTGCGCGACTAATAAATCGCGGATCCGATTGCGATGCCGGGTGCGCTCCTTCTTCAAAGACGCCAACTCCCGGTGCAAGCGCCGCGCGTCTTCGTCCTCTACACTCGGAACCCGCACCACGCTCCAAAGCCCCCGCTCACCATCCCAGTAACGCATCAGCATCGTCAGCAGCTTGACCCCGTCAATTCGGTCCGTCTTGGCCCGCCGCTTCCGCCGGTTAGTCTCGATGCTCGAGGAGTCCACCACCTGATTTTCAATCCCCAGACTCACCAAGTAACGGTGCAGCCAGAAACCGTCGCGGCCCGCCTCGTAACAGCTCACCACCCTGGCCTCGTGAAACAGACTGAATTTCTCCTTGGCCTTCCTGATCGCTTCGACCAACTCCATACGGTGTCCCGCCTCAATCGTCTCATGGCGGCGCTTCTCACCCCCATCGCTAAACACCAGCTTCCAGCGCTTGTCGCCCAATTCCATCGCCATGTACAACACGCCCTCTGCTGCGTTATCGTTACTCTGTAGGGTCACCCCCCCTCGACGCTCACCAAAACCGACCCACTTGTGCTCAGGAAACCGGACCCAGAGGATGCGCACTTGCGCGTAGATATTTCCCGTCTTGGTGTTGAAAAACTTGTTGTTGTTGAGCCTGTGGACCCTGTGGGCTAGAAGCCCGGCAGTGTGGACAGCCTAGCTAGTTAGTTAGGTGTCCACTTGGGCTGGTCCGAAGGACTCGTCAAGTCCACATCGCGCCAAGATAGGCCTGGGAAAGGAGGAGGTCTTGGAAACCTTCATTGGAATCCAGAGGGTTCGACTCCCCGCAAAGGCTAGCCACCAGCCGGAAGTGAGCCTTGGCATGGGGCATAGCAACGTGCTTCGTGAAGCGTAGGCAGTAGATAGTGAAGCCGCGTCATCGAGCCTCGAAAGCGGGTGTCTTCAACGTTGTGGAGTTGGGGGCAGCACTGCACTGATCGTCAAGGTGAGATCAGCCACACTGGCCGGGCTTGAACGGGGCCAGGCCCGCGCGGAGGTCTCTGCCGCGCGGGAGCGAACGAAGAGACGCGAGTTGGAGCGGGGAAGCGAATCAATAAGTGCCCCCGTATTCGGCGCAGGAAGTCTTAGTGCCCCCGTAGTGAGCACCCACAGTCGTTCCGGTCGGCGGATAGCGCACGGCACCGCAGCGCACGCCCCAGCGCAAGAATTGTTGCGCACGCTCGAGGCGGTCTTCCGAGGCAATCGCTCTCCGTCAGCGATGAGGACCGAATAAGCAGTAGAAGTAGCACTAACGACTCCTACCTGCTCTAGGTGGATAACTGTATATGGGCACAGTATGCGTGCGCTTGGGTAGTGCTCTGGCGATCCCTCATCAGTGCGCCCCTAACGGTCCTTCCAATCCGCTAGTCCGGCCGCTGTTGGCGCGCGCCAACACCCATGCTTCTGGACAATACACGTATATAGTAAAGGCTGATTGCTGCTAGCTTGTCAATGGGTCCGATTCGGGAGTACAAAACTTGGTGGGTCACTTTTAGTGAGCATACCCGGGTCTATTCCGCTGAGCGTCAAGGGTCACCCGATTCATACTTGCTCTCCTTTTGGATTAGTTAACTAATGCGCCTAAAGGGTAGCCTGGGTGGCCCTACATAGCATCTGATCTCAGACCGATATCGCCTCCCATCCGGTTCCGCTGTTTTGAGCCGACCGCCTCCTTCGGCCCACACTCCCTCAACCCACGAAAACGCTTCGCTATTCGATGGCTGGCTCGGTCGAATGGCCCGACTCGCCCCCGAACCAAGGCCGAGATCTCGCGTCATTGACCACTGACAGGTTCGGTGCTAGCTTCCTTCTTCACGAAAAAGGGCTTTTAAAAATACTATTCACCAAGGTCGCGCCCATATTGGGGTCGTCGGTCCCCTGGCCGAGTTAGCGCTAGACCGGAGCGCCGGTCTTCCCAAGCTTGGTGTTCTGAATCATCCACGCAACTATTCCTCGCTTGCTACAAGTCGATCATTTTGCCTCTATAAACCGCGTGCATTATGTCGCGCAAAGCCTGTCCCAGGCCTCCAATACCAGCCGTCTTGTGCGGTATTCGCCAAACTCGCGCATTTCTCTTTCCTTGAGCACGCGGAAGGTCTCCGAAGGGTAATCGGCTCCTTCGACATCGGCAGGGTCGAGGATATAGCGCAATTCGTCACGAGTGAGGCCGTAGAGCCTTGAGTAGTAAGCGTCGAGCTCGGCGCGAAGCTGGGCGCGGCGTTCAGGGTCCCATAGGAACGGAGCGCCGTTGTAACCTAGATCCTCTGCCCAGGATTTGAGGTCATCAGCGGCGTAGGTCAGTTCCAGGACGCGCGGGACGATGAAGTCGAGGTTTGCGTCGGTGTAGCGGTCGGGAGGAAGAATGGGAAGCTGCTTGTAGATGAAGTAGTTCAGGTGGGTGCCGCCCACCTTGTGTCTCGCGACGAAATCAAACGCCAGAGCACACAGGTTTACGAGTAATGCGGCCCACATACGTTTATCTGTGTATTCCGCTCCATCGTGATCGCTGATTCCGAAGCATCGTGATCACCGATTCCGAAGGATGGTGATCACCGATTCCGGGCATCGTGATCACGGATTCCGCGGATCGCGATCAGAGAGGGCGAGGTGATCCGGGCCAGATGAGGCCTTGATTGCTCATCGGTAGCCAACGCAGGGTGGGTCTTTCTAAGAACGGGAGGACCCACCCCAACGGCGACCATGAGGCTACTGGTGAGAAGTATGAGAGAGCCTAACTCCCCGGCTATGCCTCGCCCAATCGGATGGCGTGCGCGTACTGTATATGCACTCTGCCTATACGTCTATGATCGACATCGACCGGCCGACGGGGTGGATGCACGCCCCTCCATGGAAGCACTCAAATGACACGCCATTTCTGGGTACTGATCCACCGCTACGGCGAGTCCCACGGCTGGGACGAGCAACCGGAGTGTATATTGAAATACATGAGGATTCCGAGCACCGCCGGAACGCGACATCGCGAGCGCAGCAGATTTTTTCACAAGCTCTCAAGCCCGACTCCGACCGGAAGTTGATGGACCGCTGGCTGTGATGGCTACGAACCAACCCGTTTCCTGGACACCCACGCTCCGCGCCCTACGCGCCGGATGTCGTTTTCCGCGCGGCGGCGGGTAGGCATGCCGGCGAACGGGCTTTCCAGCACCGAGCACCTCGGTCTGCTCTACCGGGAGCATCATTCGTGGTTGCTCGGGTGGCTGCGGAAGCGCGTCGCCTGCCGGTTTCTCGCCGAAGATCATGCCCACGACGCGTTTCTTCGAGTCATCGCCACGCGCGATGTGCACACCATCCGGGAACCGCGCGCCTATCTCACCACCATCGCCCATGGCCTGATAATCAACCATAGGCGGCGGGCCGCGATCGAACGCGCCTATTGG
>JBOIEG010000673.1:0-3485 GCA_050740915.1 Gammaproteobacteria bacterium
GCCCAACAGATTTTTTGATACCCAAAATTTCGGACCTATAGAACGTAACTTTATTCCAAGTAATGAATCAGATGCATAAATACGCCTCAGATCAGTACCCACAAATTCTGCGGAGGAGGCGAAAAAACACTACCGCCAAGGCAAAGCAGCAGCGTTATGACATAGGCGCCGTTTAGCTTGCGATAGAGGCCCCGTGCAACTAGGAGCAGCCCCAGACCGATCACCGAGCCGGAGATCGTGGATATTTCCACAACGACAAGCGGCATGAAGGCTTTCATAGCCTTGAGCCGCTCCGGGAGAGCAGGCGTCGCTGTGGATACGAGTAGTACTCTGCCGTTGCAAAATGCCAAACCGGCCAGCAGCGGTGGCACCAGCTCCGCGCTCCAGGAATGGATGTAACGCACCGCCCCAACGATGGGGGAGGCCCGTTCCGCTAGCTCGCGACCGACTAATACGAATAATGCGAGCACCAGCGGGATGAGGTGATAGATCACCCGATAAGCCAGCATCGCGGCGGCGAGGTTTTCGGGCGATACGGAATCGTGCAGGGCGAACAGCATAACGCTTTCGAATACGCCCAGCCCACCGGGCACGTGGCTTGAAACCCCGACCATGAGTGCCACTGCATAGACCACGAGGAACGCGAGAAAGGGCACCTGTGGATGGTCAATTAGGACATATAAGCAGGCACCCGCCGAGACGATATCGATCACCGACACCACAAGCTGGACGACGGTGACTGGGCCACTGGGGATCGGCAGATCCCAGGGGCCGATTTTGATGTGGGCACGTCGAACAAAGGTGAATACCACCAACGCGAACAGCAAAACCAAAGCCGCGATCCCGATCCAGCGCAACGCGTCCGGCGGGATCCGAAAAAGCCGTCGACGAATTCTGGATGGATAACCAAAGCCGCGGAACCGACCAGGTAGATGCCGAGACTCAGCGCCAGAATCGAAAACATCGACACGCGCGCTATATCGGCCGCATCGAGTCCTGCAGAGAGATAGAATCGGTAGCGCACAGACCCTCCCGAAAGCATGCTCAAGCCCACGGTATTCGAAATCGCGTAGCCACAAAAAGAACCCAACGCGACCGTCGGGAAGGGGAGCTTGCGTCCAATATAGGTAAGCGCCGACCAGTCATAGCCCATCAACGCCATGAAACTGCTGGCAGTGAATAAAAGCGCCAGTAACAACTGGTTCCAGGACAGCGCCTTCAGCTCCGCGACCAGTTGCGGATAACTGACCTCCGTCAATAAGTGATGGATCGCTGCGATCGCAACGAAAAAGAGGGTTAGCGATATGAGCGGCATGAGGATACGGTGAAAACGCCCACTCGCCACCGGCGCGTCTACGCCGATGCCGGTTCTGTGCTCATCGTTCATTTTTCATAAGGTCCGGTCACAACAATGCTTGCTTCAAGTCTTCGGGTCGAGGGGACGGTTCGTGTTTGGGGAAGGGTGACTATACCGACCGAGATATCAGCACTTGTCGACTACAGCGGCATTCCGCAGGGAGCTACGGCGATAACCGTACAGAAAATACAGTATCAGCCCTGCTCCTAACCAGATCACGAACCGTTCCCAGGTCAACGCCGGGAGTTGAAGCATGAGATAGCCACAGCTCAGTATCGCCGCCAGCGGTACGAAGGGTACCAGCGGCGTTCGATACGGGCGTTCTCTTTCGGGATGGAGATAGCGTAAGACCAGCACGCCCGCCGCCACCAGCACGAACGCGAACAGCGTGCCGATGTTGGTCAGATCGATCACCTCCGCAATATTGGCAAAGGCGGCGCAGGACGCTACGCAGACACCGGTGATGATCGTCGTCACATGGGGTGTGTGGAAACGCGGGTGGACCTTAGTCGCCCACGGCGGAAGCAACCCATCCCGTGCCATGGCAAAAAAGATCCTGGATTGACCGAGCTGAAAGACGAGCAACACCGTGGTCATGGCTATAACCGCGCCCGACGAGACGACGAATTTGGCGACCCCGAGCAGCGCCGGATTGCCCCCGGACAGCGTGAAGGCGATTAGCATCGGTTCTGATGTCCCCAATCGGTCCCAGGGTGCCATTCCTGTCATCACAACGGCCGCCAGGATATACAGCGCGGTGCAGATGGTTAGGCTCATGACGATGGCGAAAGGCATATCGCGTTGCGGATTATGCGCCTCTTCGGCGGCCGTCGAGACCGTATCGAATCCGATGTAGCTAAAGAAAATGTTCGCGGCTGCCGCGCTGATACCCTCGAAGCCGTTGGGTGCGAAGCCGCCATGCGAAATGTAGTTGTGGGGGTCGATGAAGATCGCGCCTACAGCGATAAAAAACAGCACGATGCCGACTTTTACCAATACCATGATCGAATTGGTCGTCGCCGACGTCTCGATGCCGTGGACCAGAATGACGGTGAGCAAAGCAACAATGCCGAACGCAGGCAAGTTGATGATCAACGGGATCCCGAACGCATGAGGCGCCTCCGTCAAGGCGCTGGCGGCGTACACGATAGAGGGGCTAGTGATTCCTTGCGCGAGGCTTGCGGCCGCCTCGTGGGCACTCCGGAAGTCGATACCCAGCCAAGGGGGGATGTGCCATCCGAAATTGCCGAGGAACTCGCGAAAATCCCCCGACCACGAGATCGCCACGGCGATGTTGCCTACCGCGTACTCCAGGATGAGATCCCAACCGATGATCCAAGCGACCAGTTCTCCCAGCGATGCGTAGACATAGGTATACGCCGATCCCGTGATGGGTACCATGGCAGCAAACTCGGCATAGCACAGCGCGGCGAAGCCGCATGTTACAGCGGTGAAAAGAAATGAAATCACGATCGCAGGCCCAGCGCCGGGCCGGACAGCATCGCCCGCGATTGCGCTGCCTGTGGCGGCGAATATCCCGGCGCCGATGATGGCGCCGATGCCGAGCGCGGTGAGATGCCACTTGCCTAAGCTGCGCCGCAGTTGCGGCCTGTGGGTCTGTGTTTCGCGCAAGATCTGCGTGATAGACTTGCGCGCGAACAACCCGTGAAGCGCCATCGTCGTTCTCCCTCGGAGGCTACACTCTCGACAATCCCGCAACGGGGATCACAGCGAAGCGCAGATCGCCAAGCCTGCCCAAGCTACGCCCATCTCGGGTGCCGGATCATGCCAATCTGCCCTCGATCCGCGAACTCGTGATCCAACCTGGCCATTGCTAGACATCGGTGTAAAATCCTTTGTAACAATGTTCTCTATTTATGCTGCTCAAAAAAAGAAACGATTCTAGTTGCTACATCTACGTTTAGATACCCAGACCCTAAATGCTGACCTTCTACGGAATAAATGTTGGACTCTACCCCGAGCTTTTGACTCTTTTTTAACCAATCATAGGTTAGGTACTTAAGGCCCACCGAAAACGGGTTCTAAGCCCAGTTGCAGGCGTCCGGTTTGGGTGTCGCGTGCGGGGTGTGCGCGCTGAGCGTTAGCGCCGAGAAACGCGATAGCTTGG
>JBOIEG010000674.1:0-3017 GCA_050740915.1 Gammaproteobacteria bacterium
TGTCCATATATCCACAGCCAGAGCCTGTAGGACTTGCGTCAGAATCGTTGTTTTCCTCAGACGCCCTTAACTCCATGGGGTCTATCAAGTAGAAAACTACCCACAAATTTTGCTGAGGAGCCAAATAGTTCTGTAGTACGGCCGTCTGGACTGGCGCAGAAATAACTGCGTCCCACAATTGCCAGGCATTGCCCAAAAACTCAAGGCATCTTGCTACTGTGTCGTTTTCTGCGACTGTTAAAAACCTTTCACTCGGTTTCTATGGCGGGCCTCGAGGTCTTGAACACCGTATGGCGTGACTGACATCACACCAGATGGAATTGATTCAGTCTTCGTATTCCCAATTCGGGCAGCAGATAGGACTTTAGCGTGGTATCGGATTCCGTTCGTAGCTAGTGTGAGCACGGATAGAATCTTTTTGAGGCAGGCGGCCACCTTTGATAAAGCCTGATCCTGAGTTCCCCCCCGCAACCTCAAATGAGAAGATGTGGTGGCTTTTTAGCTGAGTTCTAATCGGGAATATTACTACGCCTTGCGAAGAAAGCGTTGAAATAGAAAACTCGGGCGGGGCCAGCTGGTAAAGATGTTCAACATCATCCTGGGTAGCGGGGCAGATCGTACACGGTCCGACGTGTAAAATGCCCCTGGGAAGTCGTGGTCCAATTATGAGACCCCGGACTCGCCACCGTCTATCATTACTACTTTTCATGCCTCATAACTCTCCTGCCGGATAATTGGCAACATTATCCAGATTCTCTCACGAAGGTGCTGTGGACGAGCGGATTGACAACATCCCGTGTTGCCCACCGCTTCCCCACCACGGGTGGATTTGACGCAGCAAAAGATTTTCATCAGGAAAAGAGGGCTGCCCTAGCTCGACGTGACACTCACCATAAAATCTGGTCGGCCGCGTCCACTTGATTTCGGAGCCAAGACATAAGCCATAGCCCGCGTATATATGGGCTCCACCCGGTTTGCAAGGAGAAAAACACTGATGGGCACAAGGAATGACTGCATGTATATATCCGCCCTGTTGGTGAGCACGGTATCGGCTCCGGCCATGATGGAATGTGCGCGTTCTGGTTCCTTATAGGGCGACGGCCTCGAAGGCCACTACGCTTGACGGAATCGCAGAACGCCGGTCTTACCTATTGTGCCATCACCTGGTTCTTCACCTTCGCAATTTGGGGTGTGTTGTTAACCAAATACGCTGTGACTCAAACCTTCCCGGCGGGCGTCAACCGATTGCTCCGCCCAATCCGCCCGGTATCTTTGATCGCGGGCCAGCACCGCCCAGGCGATCCGCGCGAGTTTGTTGGCCAGCGCCACGGATGCGCTGGCGTCGCCGCGGTGGGCAAGCCATATTGACCTTCCGCGCCCTTCACCAAAGTGAGCGCTTCGATCGCGGTTGGAACTACTCACGGTCCCCCGCGAAAAAGGCGGGTTCCCCGCCGGTATGCAGAAACACGACGGTACCGTACGAGATCAAACGACCGCGCTCAAGATGACCGAGAAATCCGGCCATGGCCTTGCCGGTGTAAGTAGGATCCAGCAGGACGCCCTCGGTGCGCGCGAGCAAACCGATCGCATTTGCCGCCTCGGGGCTGGGGATGCCGTAGCCTGCGCCGATATAACCGTCGTGCACGACGGCGTCCTCTGGGGCAAACGTCCAATCAAGACCGAGGAGCGATCCGGCGCACTACCGTTGGACCAACTATCGAGCCAACGCCCTCGGGCAGTTCTCACCGCTGCTGGCCCCTCACCCGGCCTACCTGGCGGCTTCACGGAAGAAGAGCTGGACTTCATCATCAACTACGACACCATCCGTAAGCCGCACTTTGTTTCCGAAGCAGTCCTCCAGAATCATCATTCTTCTCCACCCTCCGCGTCCCGCCCCATACGGTACGAACGGCTTGCCCACATTCTGGACCATCCCGAAATGCAGGGGATGGAAAAGGAGATCGAGCTGGTGCTGCACGAGCCGCAGCTTGTTCGGCGGTCGCGCTCGGACGAGGCCGTAGGGTTGTTTTATGTGTTCTACGCGCAGACATTGGTAGGTGGCAAATGGTTGTGCGTTGTGGTTAAGAAAGCTCTGAACAAGTTACCCGTTCGTACTGAGGTATCGAAGTATGAACGGGTAATGCCTTGATTTTTATCGTGACCGTTCGCCCTTCTATACATCAGGGCGAACGGTCTGAGACTTGTTCAAGAGCTTCCTTAAGTACGTCACGAACGATGCCTTTGTGATCACCGCCTACCTAACCGATAAACCGAAAGCCGGAGAAGAGCTATGGCCGAGAAAGTGAAAGTGTGGTTCGACGCGGAAGCGGATTACCTCGAAGTCCAGTTTCGCGAAGGCGCAGGCTATATGAAAGAAACCGCCCACGATGCCGTGACGGAACGCGTCGATATGCAAGGTAATGTGCTCGGGTTCAGCATCCTTGGCGTGAGCCGGTTTAGCCAAGGACAGGCCGCTGGAGACGGAGCTGACCGCGACGTGAACCGCCGCTTCTCGCCCGCGAACGTTGACCGAGCATGAGATGCAAGCGATGAGACCTGCGCGTTGACCAAGAAGCCGATGCGCTTTATCTGCGTTTGGATGAGTCGAAGATCATCGAGTCGGAGGAGGTATCTCCGGGCGTCCGGTTTTCTGCTCAGCAGTTAAAGGGGCCCACCGCGAGGCATGCTTCTTTGGCGAAGAGGACTACCATACCGGCCCCATCTCGATCGCTCCCCAGAGTTCGCCCGCTTACGCGAAAACGAACAGGGCATGTAGAAATGCCTTTGCCTTGTTTCTAACTATGCGGAGTGGGATCCTCGCTTCCTGAGGCCTCAGTTCCTGGGTTTCGGCCGTTTCTATCAGAACAGCTGAGCTGCCTCGCCGACCCGGCAATCATAGGTTAGGTACTTAAGGCCCACCGAAAACGGGTTCTAAGCCCAGTTGCAGGCGTCCGGTTTGGGTGTCGCGTGCGGGGTGTGCGCGCTGAGCGTTAGCGCCGAGAAACGCGATAGCTTGG
>JBOIEG010000675.1:0-2398 GCA_050740915.1 Gammaproteobacteria bacterium
GCAGTGGGTCCGGGTACTCGGTATCGCGGGCACGGTCCAAGGGCCAGCCGCGGATCCCCTCGCGCGGCCGGAAATGGGGATTGTCGTAATAGCCCGGGGTGTCCAAGAGCACGTGCGATCCGAGCCATTCCAGATCGTCGGGACCGTGGTCCTCCAGGATCGCCGCCACATCGGGCTGCTCGCGCTCGAGCTTCGCCCGTGCCGGGCGGTAGCAATAGCGCACGAACTTGTTGACCTCGTTCAAGAGCTGCGGGTCTTGGATGCGGGTGCGCGCGATCTCCATCTGAAAGCCCGAGAGATCGGGGGGACAGCCGATGTGTGCAATCGCCTCGCGGTTGATCCCCGAGGAGATGGCCATGATCCCCCACCACCACACGGGCACCTGGGTAGGGGTGGCAATGAGATCCGAGAACACCGCATCGAAGGTCGTGCCGGTGCTTCCGGGAGAAAAGATCCCTGCGGGACCGGAGATCGTGTCGCAAGGTTTCTTGTAGGTGAGCACCGAGGCGTTGAGATCGATGGCCGGAGCGGCCGCGAGTACCACCACGGAGAAGGCGATGAAGAGATCGACCTCCATTCGTTTCACCGAGGTGGTCGCCGCATCGCGGGTCTCTTGGCTGGTGAGGGGACCGATGATGTTCAGGAGCAGGATGATCAAAAAAGGAAGGTAGGCGAGTCCGGTGCCGGTTAGAATGTCCCAGATCTGGTTGTACTGCTGCCAGCCGAAGATGGCGAGGTAGAGCTCGAAGAAGGACTCGACGGTCATGATTGAGACACCCAGAGGTTGATGAATCGACCGGCGACGTTCTGGCCGAGCAGGAGCTCGAGCGCGATGAGCCAGGCGGCCACCTGCCAGCGGGCGGAGCGCAGGCGTTGGTGCTGGATATCAGTGAGCTCGCGCCAGCGCACAAGCGCTCGACACACAGCCGGCCAGAAAGCGATGAGCGATCCAAAGAGCACCAGCCGCCAGAGAAAAAACCAGGGCTTGGCGGCTGCAAGCCTGCGGGTAATTTCCGCGGGAGGCTCGGACTTGCTCCATAAGAATAAACCTAGCCCTGTGCCAAAGGTGACCACAACAAATCCCGCGAGCAGGGCCAGCCGAAACATCGTCCGCTTCCAGCGCGCCCGGCTCACGGTCTGATACTGCCTTCATCGAGGCGCTGCGGGTCGCGCGGCGGCACCAGCCCGCGGGAATCGGAGCGCTTCACGCCTTCATCTCGAAGCAGGAGCTCGGCGGTGCGCGAGGCGATCTCTTTCCTCACCCGGGTCTCGAACATCAGATTGTCGATCTCCCGCTCGAGCTCATCGAGGAAGGGCCGCAGTTGCCGGGGTGCAGGCGTCGCCGAGACATGCGGATCGCGCAGGCCGGTCAGCAGCATCCTGCGGGCGAGCAATGCCCGCTCGACGGTACGCTCCAAGGCGACTTGCCCCGCGATCTTGTCGATGAAGAGGGCTTGCTCCGCGGCCGGCCGTGCCTGAATGGTCTCGATCACCTGCCGGGTGATGACGGTGCCGGGTGCGGTGACCTCTTCCAAGTTCTCGAGGGTCGGCGGTGTACTGCCACTCACGAGCGCCTGGAGCAATTCCGCCACCTTGCTCGCCTCGGCATCGTGATGGTTGAGCAGCCCCACCCCTGGCTGGGTCTCATCGGGGCCGGTCGAGACCGTGCGCACCACTTCATCCCCCAGCACCTTCACCGTCCACTCCGCGGCTTCTTCGGGCGAGGGCCAGATCTCCGCGATCCGGGGTGTCTCCTCACCCACGCCCGGAGCCGCTCCGGCAGCGCAACTCTCCCGGTTCATGAGCACATTCCAGCCGGCGCGGGTCACATCGTAGACCACCCGCACCGGCTCCTGGCCTTCGCCGCCGCGCGCCTCGCCACAGAGCCAGGCAACCCCATTGGCGCCGAGATTCGCGTCGATTTGATCCTTGGCCGTCACGACATCGACACCCCCCGAGCCGATCACCGTCTTCCAGTCCCGCCCGCGGGAGAGCACGATCCAGTCCTCGAAGGGATCCTGACCGCGCGCCATCTCGGACTCCATCTGCTCGCAGGTCTTGGTGGCGACCGCGACCAGCTCCTCGGCGCGCAACAGCGTGTTCTGCAGCAGGTCATAGAGGCCGGGATTCACCCGCTGGAGGATGTACATCGGCAGCACGGCGAGCCCGGCCGCGATCACGTCGTCGATGTTCTCCAACAAGGTCACGATGCGATCGAGCGCGGCATTGAGCCCCGCCAGGGCATCGAACTGCCCGCAGCGGTAGTTGATGCCGAGCTGCACCGAGAGCGGCAAGCGGGTGGTGGTCACAAAGCGATTCGCCGGCAGCCCTAGGGCCTGCGCGCCCCCGATGCGGTAATAAAGCCGCCCATCGCCCAAGGGCGAGGGGGTGAGCGCCT
>JBOIEG010000676.1:0-3951 GCA_050740915.1 Gammaproteobacteria bacterium
GGCGAACCACCGACTGCTGTGGGACAAAGACGAGACCACCGGCCTTGTTCGCATCAGCATCGTCGCCGACCCTGTTCCGACGCAGGACCTTACCCTCCCTGACGCCGGAAGCGAGCCAGTGCCCGCCAACAACGAGACCCTGCCTGAGATACTCGCGTCACCTGGCTCTGACGCGCAGGTAGGGTCTCCGTCCGGGCTCATCATCGAGCCGCAGGATGCACCGTTCGTGGATGACGAGGAAGAGGCCCTCGCGGCGATGACGGCGGCGATACTGGAGGAGGAATAACGTGACTAAAGCGAAGCCGAAGCCCAAGGTAAGCCTACGAGAGCTTCAGAAGGTGTGCAAGACGAGAGAAGCCTACGACATCTTCACTGCTCTAAGGGGGCCGGATGAGTCTTCCGTAAACGCGCAGTATGCGAAAATTCTAACCTCCGCTGTCCTTCGTCATTTCCTTCGGATGTTGCCGAATGGAGGAGCTCAAGTGCTCTCTCCACAAATCGCTATGAACGTACCCCAATGGGAGATCGATGGGGCTCAGAAATTTTTGCAGTTAAATGCGCACTTCCAAAGTCATGTCCTCCGGGCATTCGAGGCGCTATCCAAGATCTCCCGCCCGGCCAAAGCATATTACGCATGGCTTGTCGCGCAGAGACTCTTCTGATGGGTCTCATCCTCGATAACCCGAGCGAGCTGAGCGTTGCCCAACGCCAACTCCTCATCCTCGGCGCCGACGAGGTCCGTACTGATCGTGTGAACGTGTTCGGCTACGGCCCACCGGGTTCGGGCAAGTCCTACTTCGCCTCGACGTTCCCGCGGCCGTTCCTCATCGACACCGACCAGAACGCCCTCACTGTCAAGAGCCGTGTGGCCTCCGGCGAGGTCGAGAACTTTCCGATCCTCCAGACCACGGACTGGAAAACCGTGCTGGAGATCCTGAGCGACCCGGTGCACCGGCTGCCGAGCCTGTTCCACGGGACCCGCTGGGAAGGCTACCAGCCGCAGACCCTCATCGTCGACACCCTCTCCACCCTTGAGGGCTACATCTTCGATGAGATCCTCGACCAGGCGGCGAAGAGCGCCAAGGTCAGTCAGAACACGTGGAACGAGCTGAAGCGGAAGATCCTTGCCATCACCCGGGCGGCGTGGAACCTCCCGCTCAACACCGTCTTGCTCGCCCACGACCAGGGAGGTCGCCAGCAGACCGCCGACATGCAGAAGAAAGACCCCGGCCCGCTGCTCACCGGCTCGCTCATCAAGCAGGTCCCGGCGCAGTGCGACATCTACCTGTACTTCGAGGCCCGTACCGGCGTTGGAACCGTCGAGTACGTGGCCCACACGAGACCGACACTGGACGGCATGCCCGCCCGTGTCAACGGCATCGAGCTACCCTCGGTGAATGGTGTCCTGGTCAACCCGACCTACACCAAGATCCGCGAGTCGCTCGATAAACTGGAAAGTCAAACACGTCAAAGGATGGAGAAAGAGAATGCCTAAGCTCTTCACTCCAGACGGTCGCCTTGCCTTGTTGGACATGCAAATAGAGTGTAAGACCGTCGACGATTATGCGACGTGCATTCAGGAACTTTTAGACACCGACGACGTCCATGACGTAAGGCGGTACACACCCATTGACTATGGTGCTTGTCTCAAATGTGGATACGTGGGCGATTTTGCCTATCACAATTGTGACGAGCGCCAGTTGACGAAGAAAGCAAACAAGGAGATAGAGGAAAATGAGTGAAGCAAGCACCAACAACGAACCCGCGTTCGACGCAAGCATGTTCGTCCTGTCGCCCGAACAGTGGCAGGCCGCCGGCACCGTCGAAGCCGGGCTCATTGGATTCAAGATCGAGGTCGCCCGCGTGGCCAGCCGTTCGACGAAGGACGGCAAACGCTCGTGGCCGGTCGCGGACTTGGAGGTCAGCATTCTTGCCAGGAGTGGTCCCGGCAAGACCGATCAGCCGAGGAAGATCGAACCGCCGCAGAAGTTCACCAGCAACCTCACCCTCGATCCCGCGTCCAAGGGCTTCAAGGCTTTCAAAAGCCTCGTCGCCGCCGCGGGCATCAAGGCCAAACCGGGCGAAACCCTCGACACGAGAGAGGCCGTCAAGGCGCTCACGGGTCGGGTGGTCTACGGCTCGATCTCGCACAACGAGTACGAGAAGAACGGCGAGAAGCTCACGGCCGAGAATTTCGGCTTCCGCTTCGGCAAGTCGTTCGAGGAGCTGAAGGGCTAGGTGTCAGTCTCACGCCCGAAGTAAACTTAACGTCGGCGGCACACCGAACTTTCGGCGTGACTCAGGGGCGCGACTGAGTTAACAACGCGCATAGATTTTCGAATGGATTTTGAATAGATTTTCGACGTGTCACTACCAGTGGATAGTCCTACTAACGTTCCACGCGGGCAACGCCAGAAGGGACAAGCGCCCCGTCTTCCGGTGGTAGCGGAGTTCGATTGAAGGCCGAGATAGACACGGTAGGCCCGCCCTTAGTACGACTGGAGTAATCGCGGCATGAGAACGCCTGGAGTCAGGAGCGTACAGAACGGCGTGACGGCTCGGAGAGACGAGTAAATCACATGAAGAAACCCCACCTCATCAACGACCTGCCCAACGGGCCGGACTGCGCGTCCTGTCCGTACCGTCCGTGGTCCCGCGGCTACACCGAGCCACAGGTCAAGCCGCAGGCCCTCCTGGCTATCGTTGGTGAGGCGTCCGGCTACTGGGAGATCCTCGAGGGCGTGCCATTTGCTGGCCTGAGCGGCGGCAGTGTGAACGCCAACCTCGCGCTCGCCGATATGACGCGGCTCGAGTGCAGTATCCTCAACCCCGTGCGCTGCCGTCCCATCAAGTGGGTCTCTTGTCCGACCTGCTGCTCCCACGGCCAGGCCGCCGAGATCGACGTATTCACGTCCCCCGGCCCGGGCTATGTGCTCGCCGGCACGGTGAGCGAGGACGTCGGTGGCATCTCGTTCGACGAGCCGATCATCGAGGTCTGCCCGGAGTGTGGTGGCGCCGGCCAGATGCCGTTCATCCAGGGCGACGGCGACCACGCCAACGCAACCCCGGAGCCCGGGCAGATCATCGAGTGCATGAAGCGCTACGGGCATTCGACCCTCCAGAGCTTGCCGAAGAAGCGCCTCATCCTCGCCCTCGGCGCGAGTGCCCTCTACGCCCTGACCGGCAAGGACAACCTCGGCGACCAACGCGGCCACATCGTCCAGACCGTCCACGGGCCGGCGCTCGTGACATACCACCCCGCCTTCATCGAACGCGGGGCCGCGGAGATGGCACCGGCCGTCCAGCGCGACTTCTCCCGCATCCCCGCCATCATCGCCGGCATCGAGGGGGTCAACTTCAAGGTCGAATACCGCCCCCAACCCACGGAGGACCAGCTCAATGAACTCTACTCAGCTCGAAGCGCTGTCATCGATATTGAAAACCCTGGCGGAGTACTTGTCACAGCAGCGGCGTCTCTTCGACCAGGTCATGGCCTTATTGCCGAGCCCGGAGATGTCCTTCGACGAACGATGGGAAGTCTCGAAGAAGTGGTTGGCCAGTATTTCTACGCCCATGACGCCTGGTACCTGCACCGAGACGGCTATCGCATCCCTGATCGAATTGTGGATACTCAAGTCCTCGCCCATCTCGCAAACCCCAACAGCCCACACGATATCGGCTTCCTCAACTCCATGTACGCCGACCCACCCATGGCCGAGTACTGGAAAGAACGCGAGCACTACGAAGGAGACCTCGGCCTTGTCGCATGCCGAGATGTCGACGTCACTGCCCGCGTCGAGCGTGGTCTCTATCGACACCTTTTCCACACCGGACAGTGGGAGCTTGCCGACCACACGATTATCCCCTGGTGTCGCCTCGCCTTCGAGCTCCGCCTTGACGGCGTCCGAATGGACACTGCTTACTTGGCTCGAGAGGGTGAACGACTTGCTG
>JBOIEG010000677.1:0-2422 GCA_050740915.1 Gammaproteobacteria bacterium
ACATCATCAAGAAGATCGAGCGGGCGCGGGTCAAGATGGAGCAGATCAAGCCCAGATCCACCCTGCCCCGAGGGAAAAAAGAAGGCGGCTTAACTGTAAAGTTATTTAAGGGACACTACACTAGCCAGGGCCCGATCGCGAAGGTTTCGGGTGCGGCATGATCGCGGCGGCCGATGCTGAGGATGTCTTCAACGATGCTGTTGATGCGGGTGGTATGGTCCCGGATGATGCGCGTCATGCGGAGCTCTACCTCGGAGAGGGCCGGCGACTCTGACAGCAGTTGGCTGGCGTGGCTAATGGCGCCGATGGGGTTGCGGATCTCGTGCGCGATGCTCGCTGTCAACCTTCCCAGGGAGGCGAGCTTGAGTTGCTGCGCGCGCTGGCGCATGGCGGCGGCATCTTCCAAAAAGATAAGCGTCCCGGAAAGAGAACCGGCGCCCAGCTTGGCAAGAGAGACCTGGACTTCAGTAGCGCCCTCTCCGGGCCTAAGGAGGATTGAGCCCATGTCCATGTTTTCCATCCAAGTAGCCACTAAGCGATCCAGGGGCGGGGCGACGTTGGCCAACATAAGCCCATCCACCGAACCGGTGCCGCCCAACAGGTGCAATGCCGATTCGTTGGCGATGCGGATCCGCCGCTTGGAGTCAACGGCGATGATGCCGGACTGCAGGCGCTGCACGATATGCTCGTTCAGCCGCGCGAGATTTGCCAGGTCAATGGCGCGCTGTGCGGCGAGAGCCTCGCTCTCTCGTACCCGACCCGAGAGCAGGTGCGCAAGGAAGGCGGTTGCATAGAACGCTATCCCGAGTAAACCTGCCTGGGTGTAATCCGCCGCCGTTTCCATGAAACGGATCCACGCGTAGCTCTCTTGCAGCAGAACCGCGAGCGACGCCGCGGTGGCGAAGATCAGGGCGGTGCGGCCGCCGGGGAGGATCCCCCCGCCTGCGATACTGACGACCAGCAGGATCCCCAAGCCGCTGCCTACCCCCCGCTCGCATACAACATCAAGGCGAAGGCAAACACATCGAGCAGGACTTGACACAGCACCTGT
Organism: Gammaproteobacteria bacterium; assembly: GCA_050740915.1. GTDB lineage: Bacteria > Pseudomonadota > Gammaproteobacteria > JBOHHR01 > JBOHHR01 > JBOHHR01. The sequence continues at coordinate 1,052 of JBOIEG010000677.1, forward strand.
ACCGCATGGCGGTAAGTCCTGTAGGCCACCGCCGCATGGCCCAAGAGGGCGAACAGGAGATAAGCGAGGGCTGCGGTTTGAAAGAGAAGCGGGGCATGGGTTCCCAACGGTGGCGGCAGGCTATGGGCAAGAACCAGCACCACAAAAAGGGAGGCGATGATGATGCGATAGAAGTTGAAATAGCGCAGCGCTTTCCAAGCCGTTGGCGAGATAGTGACTCTCGGAAGTATGAGCGCAATCATTTCAGCGCTCGTGTTAGGGCTCGCTCACCCGGAGTTCTCCATAAAACCATAATAGCCGCGAAAAAAAGCCTTTCAACGTCATGGAGAAAAGCAAAACCCCGTTTTCTGCTTTTCGACCTTAACGATTTTCTGTGCGCCGACCGATCGCTGATCTGACGGCATTATCGGGTATCATGTAGCGACCAGGGCGGCACCCCGTCAGTAGCGATGAATCTGCACGAATACCAAGCCAAGAAGCTGTTTTCTGAGTACGGCATCGCGGTGCCGCCGGGGCTGCCTGCTCATTCCATCGAAGAAGCGCTGCGCCACGCGGACTTCGTTGATGGGCCTGGTTGGGTGGTCAAGGCGCAAGTGCACGCCGGTGGCCGAGGCAAAGCGGGAGGGGTGAAGCTCACCCGTGATCTCGGGGAGCTCGAGCACATCGTGCGCGGCATGCTTGGAAAGCGCTTGGTGACCAAACAGTCCGGGCCCGAAGGTCAGCCCATAGACTGTGTTTTGATCCAAAAGCAGCTTCCTCTGGAGCGAGAGTTCTACCTCGGGATGCTGCTCGACCGGAGCAAGAGCCGGATCACCGTCATCGCCTCCAGTGAAGGCGGTATGGACATCGAACAGGTGGCGGCCGAGCATCCGGAAAAGATCACCCGGATCCTCATCGACCCTATTCTGGGCCTCGAGCGGCATCAGTGCAACCGGATCGGGTTCAGACTCGGGCTGAACGATCTTCAGCGCAAAGATCTCAACGGGATCCTGCTCGCCGTGTACCGCCTGTTTATCGACAAGGACCTAAGCCTGGTCGAGATCAATCCGCTGGTCGTGACCCGGGAGGGACGGTTGCTGGCCCTGGACGCGAAGATCGCGGTAGACGATAACGCGCTTTTCCGCCAGAGCGCCCTGGAGGAATGGCGGGACCCCAATCAGCTCGACCCGAAAGAGGCCATCGCCAAGCGCTACGATCTCAACTATGTGGCCTTGGATGGCGATATCGGGTGCATGGTAAACGGTGCCGGCTTGGCGATGGCCACCATGGACATCATCAAGCTTCTGGGCGGTGCTCCGGCGAATTTTCTGGATGTCGGGGGCGGGACCACGGCGGAGAAAGTGGCGGAAGCCTTTAAGCTCATCGTCTCCG
>JBOIEG010000678.1:0-1221 GCA_050740915.1 Gammaproteobacteria bacterium
CCAAGCTATCGCGTTTCTCGGCGCTAACGCTCAGCGCGCACACCCCGCACGCGACACCCAAACCGGACGCCTGCAACTGGGCTTAGAACCCGTTTTCGGTGGGCCTTAAGTACCTAACCTATGATCAATCGTTACGTGGTGAAAAAGTAATAGCCATTTTGCGAGGAGGCTAGGAGCGGCGAACATCCTGTCACTCCTCGTTCCCGGTTTTGACGGTTCCGCTAAAGCGATCGATGGCGCTGCGAGCAAGCATCTTCCGTTCTGCTGTATGTCGCGATCATTGCTACGGGTACGAGCCGGAGAATACGGTCGTCGTCGCGCGCTGGGCTTCCGCGCCCGTCACGGTTCGATGTGGAAAGATAGATGATGCCTGCGGGATCTTCGGCAATGTTGCGAATGCGCCCGTATTGCTCTTCGAGTAAGCGCTCTTGCTTCAGCACATGCCTGCCGTCCAGCACCACACGGATGATGCATTCACCGCGCAGGTTTCCGAAGAAAAAGTGGCCACGAAACTCCGGAAAAGCGGAGCCGCGATAGAACATGGCGCTGGCAGGAGCGATCGCCGGGGTGTATTCCAGGAGTGGCGACTCCATCCCGGCGCGCGCTTGCCCGTGCTGAATGATGGGCCACCCGTAGTTCTTTCCGCGCTCGACGATGTTGACCTCATCGCTGCCGCTGGGGCCATCGAAACCGGAGGGACCGTGCTCGGTCTGAAACTGCAGATCCGTGCTCGGCTGCCAAGCAATCCCCTGCGCGTTACGGTGGCCGTAGGACCATATTTCAGGACGGGCGCCCCGCTGAGTGGCGAAGGGGTTGTCGGAGGGCACCGTACCGTCGTCGTTCAGCCGCAGGGTCTTGCCGGCGAGTGAGGTCAACTGTTGGGCCAGTTCTCGGGTTGTGGCGTCTCCCGTCGTGATGTAGAGTTTGCCGTCGGGGCCAAACCTCACGCGGGTCCCAGCGTGATAACGCGCTGCCGGAATGTTCTCGATGATGACCGTTCGCTCGGCAAGCGTCCCGCCGCTTTCGCGAAAGCGCACGACGCGCACGCGCTGACCGTCGCCTCGGTAAGCGTAGGCCAGATACAGCAGCCGGTTATCCGCGAATTGGGGATGCAGGGAGAGATCCATCAGGCCACTCTCACCCGCGAGCTCCACATCCGAAATCGTGGCAAGCGGTTCGGGGCGCAGCCGGCCCTCTTCAATCACACGCACCCTGCCCGGT
>JBOIEG010000679.1:0-1893 GCA_050740915.1 Gammaproteobacteria bacterium
CCGCCACCGATATTTTGATGCCGAGGGTGAGCTTTCCGCCCTCGCTCGATCTGGCCGCACGCCGACTGTTTGCCGTCCTCGATGACCGGGACTACGCGCGCCTCATCCAGCTCATCGACGCCCGGCGGGCAATCCAAGCGCACTGTCGCCGCTTGGGAAAGCAGATGGTCTGGGAGCTCTAGCGCCGCGTCGCACGTAACGAGAGGTCAACCATGCGGGTGGGGAAAGAAGCCGAGCTGAACGCAGCCATCTTGCACTTTATCGCCAAATGCCTGGCCGAGGGGGACCATCAAACGCTTTCGGATCTCGGCCTGGACCAAAAAGATGCCGAAGCCATCGAGTCTCTCTCCCTAACGGATGTTGATCACCTGAGCTCGGCCAACTTCCCGCTATTACGCAAGGCGTCCATCGATCGCGATCTGTTCCGCCGCTTGATTGAGCGCATTCGCGATCTGCGCGAGCACAAGTCAGTGCGGGATGAGCTTCTAGCCCGCGATGCGCCCTTTCCCATGATGCACGAGCACTTCGGTATGGATGCGGGCGAGTACGCCGAACGCGGACGGCGGATCGCGGTCCTGCGTCGCAGTGGCCGGCCCGCCGAACCGAGCGAAGATGAGGGATCCGCGGTGTGGCGAGCGTATGAAGCCTTGGATAAACCGAAAGACCAACCGCTGAGTAGCGAGGAGTACCTCATTCTGTGTAAGACGACAGGGTTGTCGGCACGCACTGTCTGGACCGTGATGCACCGGCTACTCGCCGCTCAAGACCCGGCTGCTGCGCCTCAGCGAAAAGAGGGCCCGCACCCGATGGCCGTAGAAACCCCGTGCGGCGACCAAAAATGGACTGCGGTGCCGACCGTATCCATACCACGAGTCTCGTTCGAGAGCCAGTATGACCCCTGGTACCCGAGACCTTGATCCCGCGATCCGGGCCCTCGAAGCCTACATCGAGGCGAGCGTCGAGCGGTTACTTCAGCAACCGAGCAGCACCCCACAAAAGGGCCTCCTGTTTTTAAGCGCCTGGCATGAAGCGATGCCGGCGCTGGTGCACTTAGACCCGGTGCTCGAGCCCGTCGATTCCCGGGTGTTTGCGGTGCTTTGGATCTGGGCCAAGCAGCAGGGGGGCGGATCGACGGCCTTCCCCTCGTATGAGTACCTCCTCCAGCGTTGCAACATCCAATCCCGCGCCACCGTGGCGCGCTCACTCGCCATCCTGCGCATGACCCGTTGGGTGACCCTCTGCCGGCGGGTGCGCGAGAGGGGCCGCAATCGCGGCAACATCTATGCACTGCATGATGAGCCGTTAGCCCTGGCAGCGACCCTCTATCTCGATCCTAGCTACATGGATTTCCTCAGGAACGCAAAACGCCATCACCATGAGCATGTCGGGAGGGTCGCGCACGCGTTACTCCAAAGTCTCCAAGAATCCATCGACGAGGGAGCGGATGTCCTCTCCGCCCCAGCAGCCTCTCAAGCGGAGCAACGTCTGGAGGCCTTGGCGACAATCGCAGGCGAGGACGGTGGAAAGTACTTTGGCCTTCGGCTTAGCGTGCTATCGGCGCTGCAGGCCACAAGAAATCAGCCCCCACAACCGCCGAATGAAGCCAAAGTTCAAAAAATGAACTCTGCCAGAGTTCAAAATCTGAACTCTGACTCAGTTCAAAAAATGAACTCTGCTCTATGTAGTAGTAGTTTTATAAATAAAAAAGCTACTACTACACGCAGAGGTGGAGAAGATCGATCGCGCGCGAGCACCGAACCCATCACCGAAGCGAGTCTCATTTTCCCCCAATCGCTTTCGCGCAACGAGCAAGCGCTCGCCACGATGTACCTCAAAGGACTCGATCACGAGATGCAGCAAGCGCTGCTTGACGAGCTTGGGGAGAAGATCCAA
>JBOIEG010000680.1:0-10276 GCA_050740915.1 Gammaproteobacteria bacterium
CCAAGCTATCGCGTTTCTCGGCGCTAACGCTCAGCGCGCACACCCCGCACGCGACACCCAAACCGGACGCCTGCAACTGGGCTTAGAACCCGTTTTCGGTGGGCCTTAAGTACCTAACCTATGAGTGCTTTCTAGTTCAGCCCGAGGAACTTGAAACCCCGCCTGAGTATTTGTTGCTTCTTCCGTGGAATCTTAAGGACGAAATTATGACCAACCTCGCTTACGCCAGGGAGTGGACTGTTGGTTCGTGACCCCAATCGCAGAGGTTCGGGTCTATAACTGAGGACTTAGGAAGGATCTACTCTGGCTTCGGGAAATCGGTCTTTTTTTGCCGATCATTTCCCTTAACATGGAACTCGCTGTTCGCCTCAAATGATCGAAAACTGCCCTCGATTCCCCGGCGCCTCGCTGCGATCCCCTAAGTCCGACAGGCTCCCAGGGGAAGGCTCATGGTGGCGTATGGAACACAGACCAAACCTCCTTCTTAGCCAACACGCGCGCAATCACAATCTAGCGGTGCCTGCGTGGTTCCTCGTTTTTCTTCTGATCTGGACAAGCGCTTTGGCAATGCTGGAACGTATGCAGCGATTGCCACCCACGCCTATTACAGCGACGACTTGCATCGACGACAAGTTTCGCTTCCTACATGGGACCGATCTCTCCGAAGTCACGCTGCTTGCGGTAGGCTCTTCCGTCACCTGGCGGAATCTGAATGTGGAGATGCTTCATCGGCATTACGGGCCAAGGGTTAAGCCTATCAATGCCGCGCCGTGCTATATACACGTCAATCAGATAGCGTTTCTGGCCGACTTCTATTTGCAGCATATGCCGCGGGTAACCACTGTCATGAGTGTATTCGCGATGCGTGACTTCTCACGCTGCGTCGGCGAGCCGACGGAATTCTTTGATGCAAAGGAAGCGGAAGAATATATCTTTCAGCGCCGTAGTCTCTGGTATCTCTATTTCAAGAACTTCCGTGTAGGCGAGTTTTTCAAGTACGTGCTTAACCCGCCAGACCTTCAGGAAATGGATCGGTACGGTTGGTGGCCCATCTATCGGCACCCCGAGCCGCTCGCGGACGTTACCGTGGATGAAGCCTGTTTCATGCACCTAAGACGGTTAAGCGACACGTTCGCTGCACGCGGAGTTGGCTTCGTTGTGGTGCTGATGCCGCCTATGCCAACTTGGTTAAACCATTTTGATCGGGATGGCAGGCGTGATAAAGCCTACCGAGCGGCCGTATCCGCCCACATTCATCCCGAGCACACGGTGCTAATTGACGCTGCCCAAGGACTGCACCTCGGCGACAACGACTTTACAGACGCCGCACATATCAAAGGGACCTCGGTCCCGACCTTTACGCGGTACCTGTTACACAGGTTAGATGAAAGGGAAATACAGGGGCGCCTTTATCTCACAGGGACCAGAAGTGATCTTTAATTCCCACGCGTTCATCTTTGGCTTCCTGCCGGTGACCTTGGTCATCTATTATGTCCTTGGCCAGCTACCATCCCGCCGTCCCGCCTTGATTTGGCTCACCGGCGCTTCGTTCTTCTTCTATGGCTGGTGGAATCCATCCTATCTTCTGCTGCTCTTGGGCAGTATCCTATTTAATTTCTACGTAGGCCTTTTGCTCGTTCGTGCGGCCAGCCGCGGCTCTGTGCTGCGCCGTCTCGTGCTCTCGTTAGGGATCATCGGGAACCTGGCACTGCTCGGTTACTACAAATATTCGGGCTTTTTTATCTCTAATCTGGATGCGCTATCAGGGTTCGATTTCCAGATCCAGGCCGTGGTGCTGCCCTTGGGGATCTCCTTCTATACGTTCACCCAACTTGCTTATCTGGTTGATGCCTCCAGGGGAGAAGCAGAAGAGTACGACCTGATTTCCTACTGCCTTTTCGTCACGTTTTTTCCCCACCTCATCGCGGGCCCGATCATTCACCACCGGCAGGTCATGCCCCAGTTCGCCCGGCCCGGTACCTTCCGGTTTAGCCACTCTAACCTCGCGGTAGGCAGCACCTTCTTCGCCATCGGGCTATTCAAGAAAGTCGTTTGGGCCGACACCTTAGCGACCTTTGCCTCTCCCGTTTTCGACGCGGCGGCAGGCGGGGCGCAAATGAGCGCATTTGATGCCTGGTCGGGTGTGCTGGCCTATACGCTCCAGCTTTATTTCGACTTTTCGGGCTATTCGGATATGGCTGTGGGATTGTCCCGTATGCTCGGTATCTACCTTCCCTACAACTTCAACTCGCCTTACAAGGCGGTCAACATCATCGACTTTTGGCGCCGCTGGCATATGACCTTGTCCCGTTTCTTGCGTGATTATCTCTACATCCCGCTCGGCGGCAACCGGAGCGGCAAGGTGCGGCGGTACGTGAATCTGTTCGTAACCGTGCTCCTGGGCGGACTTTGGCATGGCGCCGGCTGGACCTTTGTCTTCTGGGGTGCCCTGCATGGCTTTTATCTGATCGTCAATCACGCTTGGCAAGCCCTGCGAACCCACCTGCGCTTCCCGGGCGGCGGGACTCCCTGGGGCCGGGCTCTGGCCCGGCTCCTTACCTTGATGGCAGTCATCATAGGGTGGGTGTTCTTCCGAGCGGAAAGTGTGGAAGCAGCCCTCAACCTCCTCTCGGCCATGGGTGGAACCCACGGCCTATTGGTTGCAGCGGCGCCCGAGCAGCTGGCCGCGCTCCTGACTGGCTGGACCGGCGTTGGCGAGGCGCTCAGACAGATACTTCCCTATTTGGATCGCTCGGTGTTTATAGCTAGCTTACTTGCCTTCGTTGTCTTCGCGCCCAATACCCAGGAATGGATCGACCAGTCCGACTTGGGTCGGATGGCCTGGCGTCCCAGCCCACTCTGGGCATCCGTTACCGCAGCGATGTTGCTGTTTTGCGTCAGCCAGTTGTCAAAGGTCAGTCCGTTTCTTTACTTTCAGTTTTAGGAATGGTTTCCCAGTCAACGAAGGCAGCTAGTTGCGAGCAGGGTCGCCGCGATCGAGGTCAGCAATGCCGAGGCATGGAGCGGCGTCCCGAAAAGCGACCAGCGAATCCCGTCCACGACACCAACCTTGGGATTGAGGCTGTAGATAAGCCGCCAGCCATCCGGAAGCACGCTGCTCGGATAGGCGATCGGGGGCACGAGCTTTCTACCGCAAGAATCAAAAAAACCGCTCGGGTACAACGATGACATCGCCAGGGTGCACCCGTGCATTGGGCTCGACGAGCTGCTTCTTTTTTGCCGGGTCATTTTCGCGAGTAATATATGCTTGAGCTGTTTTTGCGCGATATGTGTAGCCCCCAGCCAGGGCGACCGCGGTCACCACCGTCATCCCGCTTACGTACGGATAGCTGCCCGGCGACCTGACTTCTCCGAGGATAAAAAAGGGCCGGAATTTTACTACCTCAACACTTACCTTGGGGTCTTTGAGGTAATCGGGTTTGAGCTTTTGGATAATCGCCTCTTCGAGCTCTCTAGTCGTTAGCCCATCTGCCTGAACCTCTTGTATCAAAGGGAGCGCCACGCGCCCCGTCGCACTTATTTCGAATTCGCCTGAAAGGTCTGCTTGGCCGAAGACAATCACCTTGATACGGTCTCCTCCCCCTAACCGATAATCGTCGTCAGCCCCGTAGACGGATGAAACGACCCCAAAGCTCCCTGATAAAATCAGTAGGACAAAGCAGAGTTTCAATATTCGCCCTCTCCTCCTTTGTTATCGCCTTTTATTCGCAACTCGTATTGCCGCACACCTTATTCGGCTCGTAATTACACCTAAGATATCGAGAAGGACCATAATTTCAAGACTCTGGTCTCAGAGCCCTGTGCTGTGCTCGCAGCGAATTCTCGCCCATGACACTAAATTTGAACCAATATACCAAAGGTGATCGTGTTGTCCACAAAATCTTCGCCCTGAGCATCGGAGTCCCCACGAAGATGATCGTACTGGAGATCCAAACGGAGGTATCGATTCATCAGATAATTCGCGCTAAATCCTGCTCCGACGTAGGTGTCGGACCGCTCGACGCCTTGGAAATCATCGTCCGTGACAGAAACCCTTGCTTGAAGCAGCAGGTTTCTCAACAGTTCGTGGTCGAGGACGAGACGGCCGGCGGTCTCAAAGATGCTGGCGGATTGGTCTACAGTAGTCTCCACAATTTCTCGCGTAATGGCGGCGCTAACTGTTGTTAAGCCCGTGGGGGTCCATGTAACCGATGCCTGGCCCGCGACTCCGTCTACCGCCTCCAATCTAGGGTCGTCGTAGTCCTGCGATCGATATCCGATCGCCAGTTCGCCGAAGAGGATCCCCGAAAGCTCAAGAGCGGTGCCGACTCCGATCAAATATCCATCCGAGTCTCGATCGAGCCGGTTGAAGGCGTTTAGATCATCATACCTCCGATAATCTACTACGCTCCTAACAAACGCCGTGTATCCAGGGATGAACTCATAACCTACCTTGGCGCCACCGGCGAATATCGCACGGTCCCGGTCATCGGTAGTTATCGTTCCGCCGTCTTCCGTTCTTACATCGTCGTAATCGAGCTGATCAGCCGTTCCACTCAGGTCCAAGACGAAACGGCCAAGCCATTGTTCATAGGTGACAGATGCCGAGCTCACGTCGAAGACCGTGGGCTCGACTGGGGGTGAACCCCGTTGCCTTCGTACGTCGTCCGGCGATCCACGCCCTTCGTGTAGCCGGTTATAGCTTATTCCAGTCCTAAGCTTTGCTTGTCGTGTGATATCCACACGAGCGGTGGCGCTAACCGAGAAATCCTCATAATTTTCTTCTGTCTGGGCAGCGTAACGCCCAATTGTCCCATCAGCGTGGAATTGAAGCACGTGATTATTCCAATCGGACACCACATCGAGGCGCGGGCTTATCAAAGTAACGAACGCACCTGTCTCGTCCTCGTCGGCGGCAAATATATTATCATCGTAAGCTTCGTGCACCCCTAAGCGCGGATAAATGAGGAAGCTACCTGCGCGCAAACCTAGCGGGTCAAGTTCCGGCCGCGACCGGTTCGTGACGGTCTCGCCTCGGTCGGGTTGAGGACGAACGACCGCCCGCTGATCCTTCGCGAGCTTGTCGGCTTCTGTTTGCGCTAGTACGACTCTGTACCCCAAAAGAAGAGTGATCACACCTAATGTGAAAATTCTTGCTGCATGTTTCTCTGGCATGTCTTCAGCCTCTGCAAAGAGATTGGAACGTTTTTACCTACATATTACCCGTGTCCAAACATGCACCCGGTAGTGACCTGTCTTTTGATTCGACCTAAAGCTTCCTTGTCATTTTGGTCGGCTCCGAAATTGCCCCGAAATCAAGCGGAAACGGCTGACCCTGCTTCTTACGCCGAACGCTGCAATTCAAGTACATGCTGGCACAGCATTGTAGGCCGAATTCCACCCGTAGAGAACCAGGGGCACATGACACGGTTTATCGCTATCTGTGCGGTTCTGCTGGCATTCGTGCCACTGGCGAGATCACAGCAGGCCGTCAAGCTGCGCCTTGATGAAGTCAATCCCGAGGGTCTCATCAAAGCCATTATGCGCTCCTTCCTGCCGAACGCAGACTTCGCGACGATTCGGCAGATGGCCGATCTCTATGCGACGAAAAAGTGGAGCCAGGCAAGATTAGGTTTTCGGAACTCCCGGAGCCAACGGGGAGGTTCTGCGCTTGGGCTTCGGCATAGTGCATCCGGTGGTGGTAGCGGCGAAAATAAGCCAACTCGGTGGCCAGCTTCTTTTTGCGCAGGTGGCTGGCTCTGAGATGGGCCAGTGCTCGGATAATCTTCTCGACGCCCCCCGGCTCATCGTGCAACGTGTAGCGGTACTTCTCGAACTGAGCTTTTGACTTCGAGCTGTCTCACCGTAGGCCGCACCGAAAGCCGGTAGATCACTGCATCACGAGAGGACTTGCGAGGAATACGAGAAGGCGTTGGATGATTCTCTAAGATCCCGCGACCGAGACGGGAGGCGTTGACCGTGGCAAGACGGGACGAGGGTGCGAATGGTACAGAAATCGGCCAGTGTGACGCAGGGCCGAACAAAAGCATACAGCCGACCGCGGCCACCAGGCTGTTCGGACGACCCGCGGATTGGCGCGGCACCTGATGCTTGGCGTTAGACATACACGGTTCACCTCAGTATCATGGAAGTATTCCCATTGGAGGAGTCATATGTCCCTTCCGTCTCCCTTGATTACACGTTCAGAGCAAGTCATGAGTGGGGTGCTCGTCTTTTCTGGGACGCGCGTACCCGTGCAGACGCTGCTTGATTATCTCAAAGAGGGTGATCGTCTGGATGACTTTCTCGAGGACTTCCCAACCGTCAGTCGTGAGCACGTTATCGCGGTGCTGGAGCTGGCGAAGGAATCCCTGATAAGTTATGCGAGTGCTGCTTGATGAGTGTGTGCCAAGGCGTTTCCGGCGCGAATTGCCACAAGACGAGTGCGAACGGTTCCCGAGATGGGATGGGCATCGAAAGAGAATGGGAAATTACTCCGGTTGACGCAGTCCCGGTTCGACGTGTTTGTCACAACAGATCAGGCATTGCGGTAGTGGTGTTGGTGGCGCAACGCAACAAGTTCGAGTTTCTTCGTCCGTTGGTTCCCGAGCTCCAACGGGTGCTGCATGAGGTACGGCCGGGTGAGGTCAGGCGGGTGGGTATTTGGACGGAAAAGGGGCCAGGCTCGATTAACGGCAGCGATGCCTAACGAGGCGCGGGAGAGGACGCCGCAAAAAGTGCGGCGTCCTCAGCTTGGTTCGGTTGTCGCGCTAAGAGAAGGTTGGCGTATCTTGCAGGGTGAGAGTCCCTGGTACACTTCGAGATAAGCTTGGTTAGCGGATGTTGAGGGTTTAACGTGCCCGAAGCCAGTACGAAACATCCGGGATCGCGAGGATGTGGAGGTCCGCCGGAGTGCAGGAACAGATCCGTCAGAGAACCCAGGAGGTCCCATCGGCTCCTGGTCGGAGGGAAGACCGCCTCATAAGGGATACGGTTAGTGAGGCACGTAAGGGGAAACCTCGAAACGGGGTTAAGCCGGAACCTAAGTGGACGGAGGGAACTCCGGAGCAGGAAGGCGGAAAAGGGAACGCCCGCCGGATGCTGTTGGGGAAGCTCCCAGCGTATCAAATTGCTTTTTTTGTTTGACATGGGATCAAGATACAAGGGCCATTAACAAGAAAATCGCATGTTCACACAGCTCATCTTTTATTTCTTCTCGGCGCTGCTTGTCTTCTCAGCGATCATGGTGATCAGCGTGCGCAACCCGGTCCGCGCGGCACTCTTTCTGGTGCTCGCGTTCTTCGCGAGCGCCGGGATCTGGCTGCTGCTCGAAGCGGAGTTTCTCGCCATCGCTTTGGTGCTGGTCTATGTTGGGGCGGTGATGGTGTTGTTCCTCTTCGTGGTGATGATGCTCGACATCAACCTGACCCCGCTAAAAGAAGGATTCGCGCGCTATCTGCCAGTGGGCGCCGGGGTTGCGTTTTTGATGCTGATCGCCATGGCGATGACCGTGGGCCCTTCGCACTTCGGGCTCGAACGCATCGCCGCACCGGATCGTCATGGCGCAGACTATAGCAACACCCGGGAGCTCGGCCGCGTGTTGTATACGGATTATGTCTATCCTTTCGAGATCGCTTCTGTGATCTTGCTGGTCGCGATCATAGCGGCCATCGCCCTCACGATGCGGCCGAATCGTCAGACCAAGGCGCAAAAACCGGAACAACAAGTCCGAGTACGCCGTGCGGATCGAGTCCGCCTGGTCGCCATGAAGGCGGAGACGACGCGCAAAGACGGCCAGGATTAACGCAGCCAACGATGCTAGCCTTATCGGACTTTCTGGTGCTGGGGGCGATCCTGTTTTGCCTCAGCGTGGCCGGCATATTTTTAAACCGCAAGAACGTGATCATCCTGCTCATGTGTATCGAGCTGATGTTGCTCGCGGTGAATATCAATTTCCTGGCGTTCTCGCATTTCTCCGGGGATATCGCGGGGCAGGTATTCGTGTTTTTCATCTTGACGGCGGCGGCGGCGGAGACGGCCATAGGGCTGGCAATTCTCGTGGTGTTGTTCCGCAACCGCAACACCATCAACGTCGATGACCTGAATACGATGAAGGGATGAAAGCGGTTTATCTGGGCGTGGTGCTGGCGCCTCTGATCGGCGCGATCGTAGCCGGTTTATTCGGCAAGCGCATCGGGCGCAGCGGTGCGCACCGGGTGACGATAGCCAGCGTCGGACTGTCGTTTTTTCTCTCGCTGATCGCGTTCAAACACATCGTCATCGACGGGGCACCGGCCTTCAATGAGACTATTTACACCTGGCTGGTCAGCGATGGCATAAGCATGCAGGTGGGATTTCTGATCGACCGGCTCACGGTCACGATGATGACCGTGGTGAGCTTCGTCTCCTGGATGATCCACATCTACACCATCGGTTACATGCACGATGATCCGGGATACCAGCGCTTTTTCAGCTACATCTCTTTGTTCACCTTCTCCATGCTCATGCTGGTGATGTCGAATAACTTCATGCAGCTCTTCTTCGGCTGGGAGGCCGTGGGGCTGGTCTCCTACCTGTTGATCGGGTTTTGGTTTAAACGGGAGTCGGCGATCCACGCGAGCCTCAAGGCCTTTCTGGTAAACCGGGTAGGCGATTTTGGGTTCCTGCTCGGGATTGCGGCCATTCTCTTCTATTTCAACACCCTGGATTACCAAGAGGTGTTCCGCCAGGCGCCGCAACTTGCAAACACGAGCATTAGCCTTTTTCCAGGCACGGAATGGTCGGTAATGAGCGTCATCTGCATCTTGCTCTTTATCGGCGCTATGGGGAAGTCCGCGCAGATGCCTTTACATGTTTGGCTGCCCGATTCCATGGAAGGCCCGACTCCGATCTCCGCGCTTATCCATGCCGCAACCATGGTCACGGTCGGGATCTTCATGGTGGCTCGCATGTCGCCCTTATACGAGCTGTCGGAAACGGCCTTGAGCTTCGTGCTCGTGATCGGCGCCACCACCGCTTTCTTTATGGGACTGCTCGGACTGGTGCAGCACGACATCAAGCGCGTCATCGCGTATTCCACCTTGTCGCAGCTCGGCTACATGGCGGTGGCTCTGGGCGCATCGGCTTATGCGGCGGCGATTTTTCATCTGGTCACCCATGCCTTTTTCAAGGCGCTGCTGTTTCTCGGTGCGGGTTCGGTGATCATCGCCCTGCATCATGAACAAGACATGCGCCAGATGGGCGGGCTGTCTAAATACATGCCGATCACCTGGATCACGGTCTTGATCGGCTCGGTGGCCTTGATCGGCTTTCCCGGGATGGCGGGGTTTTTCTCCAAAGACGCGATCATCGAAGCCGTCCATCTATGCGAGCTTCCCGGCGCGGGCTACGCGTACTTCGCTGTGATGAGCGGGGTGTTCGTCACCGCACTATACAGCTTTAGGCTGGTTTTTTTAGTCTTTCACGGCAAGAAACGGCTGCAACACCACGGCGGGCATCACCCCGTGCATGAATCCCCGCCTGTGGTGACCGTGCCCCTGATCATGCTCGCCATACCCTCGGTCGTGATCGGCGCGATTAACATCGGACCCATGCTGTTTGGGGATTATTTCGGATCGGCGATCAAGATCTTGCCGCAGCATGACGTGCTGCAGAAACTGGGAAAAGAGTACCAAGGCTGGTTTGCCTTCACCCTGCACGGTTTCACCGCCCTGCCCTTCTGGCTGGCTGTGCTGGGCGTGGCGAGCGCTTGGTTCTGTTATCTAGTGCGGCCCGATGTTCCGGGGCTGATCGCGAGCCGACTTCGCCTGCTTTATCAGGTCCTGGTGCGCAAGTACGGCTTTGACGATTTTAACGAGGCGGTCTTTGCGGGGGGCGCTAGAGGAACCGGGCAATTGCTTTGGCGCCTGGGCGATGTGCGGATTATCGACGGCATGATGGTGAACGGCTCGGCGCGTTTGATCGGGAAGCTCGCCACCCTCGCACGGCATATTCAATCCGGTTATCTCTACCACTATGCCTTTGCCATGATCCTCGGGCTGCTGCTGTTGCTGGGGTATTTTGTCTACAGGTAGAACGAACGTGAATCCCATAGCAAGGAGCGTGTGTAGTGCTTCGTAATCAACGGAAGTTGTGAGAGGTCGGAAAATAAGTGCTAGTGTAGTGTCCCTTAAATAACTTTACAGACTTTCCAGTGATTGCTATGGTCTCGCTCATGCCGAACACCCGCGTGGCGATCAAGTTGCAGCCGGCTGAACGCACGCCGCTGGAGACATGG
>JBOIEG010000681.1:0-5161 GCA_050740915.1 Gammaproteobacteria bacterium
CTTTGTTGTCGTTTTCTAATAAGGCGACGACAAAATCTCCTGGTTGTGGTGGTAATTCGGGATCCAAGATCACGATATCTCCCGGGTAAAACTCTTCCAGCATGCTCTCGCCTTCTATGGCGAGCCCGAAGGACCGGTCGCTCAGGTTCTCGATATTGGTCCACACGTTTTCGGTACGCGCAGTGATGGGGTATGGCTCATCGCTTGCCGTCCATTCGGCGGCTTGGACGTAATCGCAGACCGGCACGATCTGATCTCCATAGGCCGAAACTACGATGTTTCCCCGATCGCCGATAAACCGCTTTCCGCGCGATCTGGCGCGCTGAGACACCGGTACATCAAAGAGTAATTCCTCCGGTGTGGTCTCGAGCACGTCTGCGACCTGCTCAATCCGCTTTCGGCTGGGGGCCGTTTCATCGGCCTCCCAAAGCTGCACCGATTGGGGTCTCACCCCCACTTAGCGGGCGAGCTCCGACTGGGTCCAGCCTCTACGTGCCCGTGCTTCCGCAATTCGTTTTCCAATGCTCATGCCTATCACTGTACAAGTAATGCTTGTTATCCGCAACTACAAGTCGCCCTTGACTTACGCAGTGAATACTTGTAGATCTTGCTTGTCATGAACGCTGTGTTGAATCGGGCTATCCGATTTCTGGGGAGTCAAGCCGCACTCGCCCGTTCGTTGGGCATTCGGCCGCAAGCGGTCCAACAATGGACTGTCACCGGATGCGTACCGCCCAAACGCTGTCGGGCCGTCGAAGACGCCACGGGCGGTAAAGTCACCCGCTACGCCCTGCGACCCGATGTCTTCGGTGCAAGGCCTCAGCACAGAACCGACGATGACCCCGGACCACAAGAAATCCTGTTCTGATGATGAACACTGCCTGTTCCGCCAGACGCGCTATTGGGAAGACTACCCCGACAGCGTCCTGGTTTTGGAGAGATGTCGCCATTCACGTCACGGCGGTCACCAATTGCCCTCCGGTTTGTCGGATCAGCAAAACAAACTTAGCTTCTTTGCCTCGGGTCTATAAGCTCGTTCCCATCACGCCCTCGCGCTGGCCCAATCCATGGCGTAATCACTGAAGCACCCCCGGAAACCTCATGAAAAAGCTACAAGGTTTTCTTCGCGGCAACACGGTATCGGCGCCGGCGGATCCAATTGAATCGTCGGCGCGGTTCCTGACGATCGAGGAGATCTGCGAGTATGACCACAATCCGCGCCATGAGCCGAGCGAGGCTTACGATCGAATCAAACATTCCATCCGTCAGCGCGGTTTCCGCGGGACCTTGACCGTCACCCGCCGCCTGGGAGATCGACTCTACATGGTCGCTGAAGGCGGCAATACCGTGCTGCGCATCGTGAAGGAATTGCACGAAGAAACGCAGGATCCCAAGTTCCACACTGTCCAATGTCTGTTCGAGCCCTGGGTCAATGAGAGTGAGACCCTCATAGCGCATCTCGTCGAGAACGACAGCCGCGGCGAGCTCATTTTCATCGACCGCGCGCGGGCGGCGCACGAGTTGCGCATATTACTCGAACAAGAAACGGGCACATCGTTGAGTAACCGGGATCTAGCCATGCGGCTACGCGCACGAGGCTATCCGGTCGACCACGCATCTCTCGCCAAGATGGACTATGCCATCGAGACGCTCTTTCCCTGCATCCCGATGGCATTCCGTGCGGGACTTGGGTTATCCCAGGTTGAACGCATCCGCACGCTGGAGAATATCTTGGTTGCCTTCCTCAAGGACCGCAAACTGGAGGGAGGCGCAGTGGACGAGGCCTGGCGGTGGTTGCTCGGCTGCCTCGCTCGCTACGACAGCGCAAACTTGGCCCTGACACTGGAGCCGATACAACGTGAGATCGAGGCCCACGCGGCCGAGCTCTGTGACGAATCGGTGGCCAAGGTGCGCGCCGACTTTGGTTTCATTGAAGCGACCGGCCGTCCGGGTCACGACGCGCCGCCGCCCGAACCATTCAAGCTCCGCGAACGCGAAGTGTCGATGCATCCCGACGTCCCAGGCCAGACGACAGACACGAGCCCCCAGCCATCGGAGCGTGTCCCTGGAACTACGGCTGGCAGCTCCCGTTCTGCTGTTGTATCGGACACAAACACTGAAGTGGGTGACAGCGGTGAGCCGGACCTAGAGGCGTTTCCAGACCACCGCGCCTTCGACGAAGCGTTCGGGCACGACGGCGAGCGGACCAACGAAGATGCCGAGCAGCCACCATTCACGCGATCCGGTGCGCCCTTGGTTGCAGTCCGCAAGAAAAACGACCGGCCCCAGGACGTGAAAAGCTTGCGCGGCCGTATGTGGACGCTGGCGACACAGCTCGCACAACGCCATGGGTTGAGCAACTGCGTCTGTCTCTGTCCGAAAGGATGCGGGTTCATCGTGGATCTGCCGGATCAGCCGTTGTATATCGGCGAGCACCCGGCGTCCGCCGAGGAAGCCCAGCGGGTGACGCTCTGGTGGATGCTCGCCGCTCTCTCGGACGAATGGCCTTACGGCATCGATCAAGCACCAGCGCTCGGTTACCTGGAAGACGCGAGCATCTATCCGGCTATCCGGGCCGTATCCGAAGGCGACGAACGCACCGCCACCGAGACCCTGATGCCGAGGGTGAGCTTTCCGCCCTCGCTCGATCTCGCCGCGCGGCAACTCTTCGCTGTGCTCAATGAGCACGACTACACGCGGCTCATCCAGCTTCTCAACACACGGCGGGCGCTTCAAGTCCACTGCCGTCGGCTGGGTAAGCGCATCGTCTGGGAAATTTAAGACGCTACGAAGCGTTAGGGGGAGATAAACCATGCGCATCCGTAAAGAGGCCGAGCTCAACACGGCCATCCTGCACTTCCTCGCCAAATGCGTGGCCGAGGGCGATGATCAAACGCTGGCTTATCTGGGTCTGGACCGCACAGACGCCGAAGCGATCGAGTCCCTCCATCTTACCGATATCGATCATCTGAGCTCGGTCCACTTCCCGCTGCTGCGTAAAGCCTCCATCGACCGCGATCTTATGCACCGGCTGATCGAGCGAGTCCGTGCTTTCCGCCAGAGCACCTCGGTGCGCGATGAGCTGCTGAAGCTCGATGCGCCCTTCTCCCTGATGCAAACGCTTTTCGGCATGGATACAAGTGAATACGCCGAACGCGGATGGCGACTTCAGGTCCGGCGACACAGCGGCCGTCCCGCCGAGCCCCGCGAAGACGAGGAAGCGGCGGTGTGGCAAGCCTATGAAGCCCTGCAGAAACCAGAAGACCACACGCTCAGCCCTGAAGACTACCTCATCCTGTTCAAGACGACCGGGGTGTCGGCACGCACGGTCTGGAGTGCCATGCAGCGGCTGCTGGCGGCCGGCCCATCCGTGACGGCTGAATGCCACGAGCTTGCAGGGGAGCAAAGTCGATAGGCCCGACCAGGGTCACGACGGCAGCCGAATAGCCATCACCTGAAAGTCATTAGCACGCGAGCCGTGATCCCCGATCCCCACACTATCGATCCCACGACCCGTGCCCTCGAAGCCTATATCGAGGCCAGCGTGGAACAAATACTCCGGGGTTCGGCGAGCCCGCCTCAGCACGGACTGCTCTTCTTAAGCACGTGGCATGAAGCCATGCCGGCGCTCGTGCACTTGGATCCGGTGCTCGAGCCGGTCGATTCGCGTGTGTTTGCCGTGCTATGGATCTGGGCCAAGCAACAAGGGCGCGGAACGACGGCGTTTCCGACCTATGATTACCTTCGACAGCGCTGCAATATCCAGTCGCGGGCGACCTTGGCGCGCTCCCTCGCGATCCTGCGACTCACCCGCTGGATAACGCTTTGCCGGCGGGTACGCGACAAGGGGCGTAATCGCGGCAATATTTATGCGCTGCATGACGAGCCGTTGCCGCTGGCAGCGACCCTCTATCTGGATCCCGGCTACATGGATTTCCTGAAGAATGCAACATGCCATCACCATGAGCATGTGGGTACGGTTGCTCACGTATTGCTTCAGAGCCTGCAGGAATCCATTGACGAAGGCGCAGATATTCTCGCCGTCCCAGCGGTCTCGCAAACGGATCGACGGTTGGAGGCCTTGGCGACTATCGCTGGTGAAGGGACTGGAAATTATTTTGGGTTACGACGCGGGCCGCTTGCGGCGCTACAGCTAAACAAGGTGCAACCGTCGGTTAACGTAACCGCGAGGCTAAGTGATCATGTTGTCACAAAGCCGCATCCGACCCAAGTTCAAAATCTGAACTCGGTGCCAGTTCAAAATTTGAACGCTGACCCAGTTCAAAATTTAAACTCGGTCCTACGTAGTAGTAGTTATTTAATGAAAACTACTACAGACCGGAGTCAAGAAGATCGATCGCGCGCGAGTACCGAACCCATCGCGGGAACCCGTTTCATCTTTCCGGAATCGCTGTCGCGAAATGAGCAGGCGCTTGGTGCCATGTATCTCAAGGGCCTCGACCCCGGGATGCAGCAAGCGGTGCTCGATGAGCTCGGCGAGAAGATGCTAGTCCAGGCCAAGACAGTGCATCGCGTTCGGAACGCCATCGCACTCTTGGCCTGGATGTGCAACGAGGCTAAAGCCGGCCGACCTCCGCTGACCAGCGCGCATTTGAAGCACCGTGAACGTCGCGATCGCGAGCAGGCTTTGCAAGCGCACATCGAAGCCGAGCAAAAACGTCTCGCGGAACTGGCGCGAAGCCGGATGACTCAAGACCACCATGAATCCCGCTCCGATGGCGGCTTGGCGTCGTAACCGAGGGGCAATGGCCAGGACCGGACCGCGAGCACTGTGTCGGTTTAGCACACTGCACCTGGTTCAGACTGAACCACGAGCACTGTGTCGTGTTAGCACACCGCGACTGGTTCGGTCTGAACCACGAGCACCTGTGTCATCCCAGCACACCGCTCCTGGTTCCTATTGAACGACAGGCGGCGTGCGATGACAGCCACCCATGAATAATCATGCAGTCGTGAACCCAGGCACCGCTGTCCACGATGCCACGGTATCGCTGATGCAGTTCATTCACCGGCGCACGTCAGTCATTCGGATCGCCCGCAACGCGGCCGTCGTGATTTGGTATTTGTTGGAGTCAAGGAGTGCTGCGGACGGGTACGCGGTATGTACCAAGCGACACAGCGCCAAGGATCTACACATGAG
>JBOIEG010000682.1:0-8529 GCA_050740915.1 Gammaproteobacteria bacterium
TGCCCGTAGCTGTTCGATTTCCGAGCGATCCCCGAAGCCGTTCAACACAATGTGGGCTCCGGACTGCGCTAAACCACGGGCGATACCGAGACCGATACCGCTGGTGGAACCCGTAATCAATGCCACTTTTGCTTTGAGCATGTTGGCTCCTCCTCTTGAATTGATAGGTTGTCTGGACGACATGGGGTCATGACCCGAAGTAGCGCTTGCCTATCCAATGGTCGAGCGACAGCTTCATCGCGATCTAATGTGCGATTTTGCGTCTCACTCTTTGTCGTTCCTGACCAGGTTCTTTTCGTCGGTATCGACAACAAAGACGGCCAGCAGGCGTGCGGGTTGAGTATCACTGTCATTTGCGCTGACGAAATGATGATCGCCAGGTACCTCGGCCCAGCTCTCGCCGGCGCGATACACCTTTTCCGGACCGTCATTGACTTTACTACGAATTGCACCCTCCAGGACCGTTGCATAGATGAAAGCGGAGTCTGGATGGGTATGCGCGGGATTTGAGCCGCCCGGCCGGTATTCGACAAGCACGCCTTTCACGCTCTTGCCGGGCACATTCGGAAGGGCGCGATCAAAGACCAGCGTTACCTTGGACTTATCAGTAGTTATCAGTACAGTAGACAAGTCATCGGCTGAAGCTGCGCTTACGGAGAGAGCTGCGAAGGCAACTCCGCAGAGAAATCTAGCGAACATTTGTGTTCTCCTTCGTTGATACAAATTCGTGGATACAAATCCACCGTATGACGCCCTCATCCCGATCGACCTGATCGCGGATCAGAAGGCGGATGCGGCGGACGACTTGATCTGGGCACCGACCCTGCCTCGCTAACTTACTTTTGAGGTATGGAGCGGCTGAGCCAGTCCTCGAAACGCGTCGGGGCGATGCGCGGATTGTCGCCGGGGATGAGGGATTGATCGTTCAACTCTACGCCGAAGTAGCGTGCGTGGACATCTGTGACCACCTCGCGCGGATCCTGGGTTGCGCGCAGGAATCGTCCGACGAGTTCGTCGAGACGTACCCGTTCGGGACCGGCTATCTCGATCGTGCCGTTCACCGGCGCCCCGAGTGTGACGTCGGCCATTGCGTCAGCCACGTCATCGGACACGATGGGCTGCACAAAGGCTGGTGACAGGTGAACCGTTTGCCCGACGGTCCCCGATTGGGCGATGCCGCCCATGAATTCGAAGAACTGCGTTGAGTGGACGATCGTATAGGGGATCTTGGAAGCCTTGATCAGGTTTTCCTGGCCCATCTTCCCGCGGAAGTAACCACTCTCCTGAAGGCGGTTGGTGCCGACAACCGACAGCGCAACGTGATGTGCCACGCCAGCGGCCGCTTCCGCGGCAAGAAGGTTACGACCTGACGTCTCGAAGAATTCCAAAACGGCCTTGTCCTCGAACGACGGCGAGTTCGCCACGTCGACGACAACCTGCGCACCTGCAAGCGCTTCAGCCAGCCCCTCACCAGTGATGGTGTTGACGCCCGAGGCGGGCGACGCCGCCACTACCTCATGGCCGCTCTGACGAAGTTTGTTCACGAGCTTTGTTCCGATGAGCCCGGTGCCACCAATTACAACGATTTTCATCCCATACCTCTCAATTTGTCGCCCTGGGCGCATACGGCGATGGTTCTTACCCGCTCGAGGTCGTTTTCTATGAGCTCGGCGATGAACGCATGATCGGCTTGCAGGGCTCTGGCAAGATGCTCGACCAATGAACCAAAGAACATTTCACCGGTCGCAGCGGAAACTCCCTTGGCGATGCTAAGTACGTCCTCCTCTGCCTGGCGGCGCTCGCCGCGCCCCGGATGAGGGCTAGGATAAAATGTGTTCCCGTCGACTTCAACTCGATCCAACGAAACTGCCACAGCGATCTCACTCCCGTTCTTACGCCTCGTGTAGAGTTCCCGCTCGGGATCCTTCGCGCTCATGTCAGGCTGGAGCCGATCAAGGTGGTCTTTTCGTGCCTCGCGGGGTGGGCGCTGGAAGAGTTCTGGTAGAAGGACGTCGACAGTCAAGCTCAGCAAGTCGTCACGGAGGTATCCAAAGATCTCCTGGGCCTTGGCGCTGACCAGCACGATCCTGCCTTGAGGCTCGAACATGACCAAGGCGTAAGCCGCAAGCTAGATCGACGTCACGCACCGTCTCGTCCACGACAGGCTGGGTATACTCGAATTCGAGTGGCGGCAGAAATTTTGACAAATAGGTTCCGTCCGCTCTGCGCCTGTACCCCGTTTGTGTGGCAGACAGCAGGAAAGAGAAGATGGGGTTGCGCAGGTCCTCCGGTTACGAGTAGGTAAAGTCGGTGGAACGTACCATGCAGTTGGCTCCGACATCGGGCTCGTAGGGGAAGTGGTGAAACATCAGCACACGCTGGCACAGGCGGTAAGTGCGCACTTCATAACCGGCGCGATTGGAAGAGAAGGGATCGCGCCGTATGGGCCAGGTGGCTACTTCCGCCGGCGTGGTTGTATTCGCGTCGTGCTCGCCATAATCGAGCACGAGTTCAAACAGCCGCTCGTCCGGCAGTAGCGTCGGAGGTGACGTCGCAGCGAGTACCGGGAAGTAAGGCGTGCGGTTGCCGTATCGAATGCGTTTTAGGTAGCGATTGACGGCACGGGATTGCGCGGTGCGATTTTTCTCGTGAACCTGGGAGAGTTTGACGTTTTCGGAGTTTTCCGCCTTGTAACCGTAGACGATGACGTTACCTTTGTCGTCGTTACTCTCGCAGATGAGCCAACTGAAGATACCGGATCCGTTGGGTCCGCTACGCGACTTCCCGAGGTTTTTCCGTACCACGTCGTGATGTTGTCCCGCGATATGGATCGTCAGAAGCTGTCGGCGGGATCGGCTTGATTGGTCCAGCGCTCGATTCGAGCGAACGGTCCTTCGATGCGGGGTCGATAGCGTTGAATGCGGTAAGACCTTCCGTCCACCGTTCGGGGCGGCAGCATCTCGCGTCCCCACTCGCCATTGACTTCAACAAGCAGCGGTACGAGGTCTTCGGCGCCAGATGGTCTAAATAGCGTTCCTCTGGACAATCACTCCATAGCGCATGACAACCAGCAGCGGGAGCAGCAAGCTCAGTATCCAGCCGTTGTTCGCAATGACGCCAATACCAACGTAGATCAGGCTCAGCGCGACATAGATCGGATTGCGAGACCAGCGGAATACGTCGTCGGTCACGAACGCGGTTGTAGGTTTATACGGTTCGAGGTGGGTCCCCGCCAGGCGAAATTGCACCATGGCTCTCGCGATGAGCCGCTCGCGATCAGCGCGAAGCCCAGCGGATACCGTGGCCCGTTAGCCAAAGGTGCTAGGGGCCATACGTTCAGGCCCACCCCAAGGGTGAAAAACGCCAGGTAGACGACGGGCGGTAGCGCGACGACGTCTGCGTGGTCCGGTTGCTCATCAATCATAGCGGTTGTCTCCCGCGAACTGTAGTTCAGTTCGAATATCCCGACTCAAGCAACCTGATGTCGTTGCCGATTGGGGTGTAGTAGCCAGGTCCTTGCGGGCCATTTTCATTCCAGTCCCGACTCGGGCTCACCCCATAGTTTTGACTGGTGCTCGGATCGTGATAGTTTTCCATTTCCAGCCACCGGCTGTAGCCGGGATCCCCCTCGTCTTCACCGCGTGAGCGAGCGCGCGGGCCTTCCGATGGCCAGTCGGTCCCGGAGGGTCTGAGTGGAACGTTGCAACGTATGGAACGCGCTACCGCCGCGGCCGTTGCGCCGTATTCCTCCCACCCGGCGGATGCTGCGCCGGCAGTTTGCATGTCAAATACGTAACCGCCATCGTGCATAGGATAGACCTGATACATCGTGTATGTCGCGAGCTCTGCTGCAACAGGCAGATGGAACATCCCACGGCAATGGCGACGCCACGCATAGGCATCCCATGTCGCATGTGTCGACTGCTTCGCCGTTCCGTAGCGGTTGGGAGTTTCTCCCTTCAAGCCAGTGTGACAACGATATTGGTTTAACAGTCGCGGTAGGAAACGAGCTTGCGTTCAAGATCCGTCCCGTTCCAAAAGAATAGATGATCGAGATACTCGCGCCGTAGCGTACCGACCATGCGCTCCACGAACGGATGCGACTGAGGAACGAAGGGAGCGGTCTTATCCTTCTACCTCAAGACGGAATCGATACCTTCCAGGCCGCCACGCCGATGAAGACAAGCACGTCTGCAAGTCCGGTGCGAACGAAATGTTATACGTTAGATTCGTCCATAAACGCCGAAATAGACTGCAAAATTATTTATCACAACTTGTACGGTAAGCCCACTAATGAGATATACCAAAATAGACCCGAGATGTTTATTTAATCCAATTTTAGGACCGAGTTTATTCAGTAGGTATGCCCCTCCCAAAATAATTGCAGCCAAAGGAACATTTTTTATTATCAACGCAGCATTAATCCCAAATTGTTCCATTAAATCTCTAGTAAGATCATTAGCCTCCGCATTAAGATTATTTTGTTCGTGAAGATATAAAGAAGTAGATGTCATATCCAATACTTTTATACCTACGTATGCTAATGACGCATAATATAAATGACCAAATTTATCAAATAGCCTTCGATGTATATCTTTTAATCTGTTAATTAATTTATCCAATGTCGTTTACGAGCTGCACGCGTCCGTCTGTGGCATACCTCGATGGTTCGCAGGCGTGAACATTCACAGCTGTAAAATTTTCTTCCCTCACCTCCGAGCATTCGGGTTCATTCCATTACCCCAAAAATTTGAGGTGACTGTTATCGTTGCGCGCTCAGCTTGTCAAGCACCAAATCCGCGGAGGCGGCTGAGAAGGTCGTGGCCCGAGCGCGTACCCATGGGGTCAAGGCCGAAGCCCTGCGAGCAGACGGCGCGGCCGTGAAAAGGGTCGTCGGCGAAGTCACCCACCGGTTCGGACGCCTGGATATTCTGGTGAACAGGGGTCTTTTTCCTGGGCTCGCTGCTCGATAGCAACGGAGGAGCAGTCCGCGCGTATGGTCAACACAATATTCGCGCCGTCTTCTTGGCCTCGCGAGAGGCGGCGAAGGTAATGCGAGAGGGCGGCCGCATCATCACCATCGGCAGCATCGCGGGCGAACGTGCGCCGTTTCCGGGGCCGGGCTCTATGCCATGAGCAAGTTC
The DNA here is from genome assembly GCA_050740915.1 of Gammaproteobacteria bacterium. GTDB lineage: Bacteria > Pseudomonadota > Gammaproteobacteria > JBOHHR01 > JBOHHR01 > JBOHHR01. The sequence continues at coordinate 5,145 of JBOIEG010000682.1, forward strand.
GCCGTGGCCGGGTTGACTCGCGCCTGGGCGCGCGAATTTTAGTCCCAAGAGGGATCACGGTGAATTGCGTGCAGCCCGGCCCCATCGATACCGATATGAGCCCGGAGGAGGACAGCGATTTCTCGGCTGCTCAAAAGGCGGGGACCGCGATCGGCCGTTATGGGCAGCCGCGCGAGGTCGCGGATCTGGTGGCCTTCCTCGCGAGTGCGGAGGCGGCCAACATCACCGGTGGGGTCCTGAACATCGACGGGGGTTTTAACGCCTGACCGGATGAGGGCGCTCGAAACAAAGCCCCCACTTGTTTTACTTTGGGTTCTCGATAGGAGGTAACGGGATGAACAACGCGCAAGCGGCCCGACTCACGGGCCCGGATCTCTTCACACCCCTGCGGCTTGGGCCTTACATGGTCCCGAACCGCATCGTGATGGCGCCCTTGTATTCAGCCCCGTCCTTGTCCTCTTCTCCATTCTTTCTCACTCAGCACGTGGAATGGAACAGCCCGCCGACCCGTTCCTTTTCGCACAACCCGTTGTAAAGGCTCACGGCCCTCTCAGTCTGAAGTATATGGGTCGTGATCCCTTTCTGCGCCAAAAGCTGTACCGTTTCGGGACACACTTGCAGGTACTCTAAGATCCCTTTGGAAAGGACAATAACCTCAGCACCGTTATCCAGTAACTCCTGTACGTCGCCCGGCTGAATTCCAGGTACATGACGCGTCCCCGTTTCGCGCCAGTCCCACTCCCTCGCGCCACCTGGATAAACCTTGGCGTCTTTGAATGAAGCATGACCGTCTATTTCCATCCTTCCCCAGGACAAGTGGGTAATCGGAGGTGAACGCCTGGTTTGATCCATCACTCGGGCCTCACAATCTCATGTGGTTAGGTTACCTAACACAACAACCTATAGAGCGGAAAAGCAGATACTCTAGCCGAACTTTTCTCGACGCTAACTAGAGTCTACCACACGGTGTCGCCCAAATAAGCGTGAAGCTCAGCGTAGCGCTGCCTTCGCATAGTTTCAGGGACAGTTTTAGGCTGAGAGTTTGTGAAAAAACCGTCGTGAGCGAAGGAAGGTCGCGTTCCGCCGGAGCGCAGGAACCGCAGTGTAGATTGAAATACATGAGGATTCCGAGCACCGCCGGAACGCGAGATCCCGAGCGCAGTAGGTTTTTTCACAAACTCTGAGAGGGAACGGTCAACCATTGGCAACTGTTCGTGGCCATCACTGCTGATGGAACAGAAAAAGCCAGCGATCGCAGTGACACGATCTCTCCGAGCTTTCAGAGGTATGTGCACCTGGTTCAAGTGCTCGCCGAAGGTACCGCGGTACTGCTGTTCAACAATCGCGATCAGAACTATGCGAAGCTCCGAAGTTCATCGGGTGATTGTCCGGGAGTGGCTGAGACATGGACAGCGCGGTACAGAGGTTGATCCGGATTGGGTTGGTCTCGCTTCAGAGATCTACGCTGGCAAGGGCAGCATGCCAGCGGATAGCAGAACTCGTTCCGCCATCGCCATGACTTTGTCCTTGGCTTGAGGAACTGCGGCACACTGTCTATGATGGCAACCGGCAAATCCCGAAGACCGGAAGGGGATGTTCCATGCATCGGTCCGCGATCGGATTCATCACCATTGTACGACTCGCCATGCTGTGCCTGCTCGCGCCGGCGGCCCACAGCCTGGCGGCTGAGAAGGAGGCAAAGCCCATGAGCCTGTCACTGACCTCGTCGGCCTTCGCCCACAACGGCACCATCCCCCAAGCATACACCTGCGACGGCAAGGACATCTCCCCGCCATTGGCCTGGACCGGAATTCCCTCGGAAACCAAAAGCCTGGCCCTCATCGTCGACGACCCTGACGCCCCCGATCCGGCAGCGCCGAAAATGACCTGAATGCACTGGGTGCTCTACAACCTGCTCCCGACCGCTACCGGGCTCCCGGAGGCGGTCGCTCCGTACGATCTGCCGGCCGGCACGCATGAAGGGTTGAACGACTGGAAACGTACCGGCTACGGGGGCCCCTGCCCGCCGATCGGCCGCCATCGCTACTTCCACAAGCTCTATGCGCTCGACGTGGTGTTGCCCAATCTCGGCAAGCCGACTGCGGCAGCCCTGGAAAACGAGATGCAGGGTCATATCCTCGGCCAGGTGCAACTGATCGGGACATACCAGCGCAACTAGATTTTCGGCGGCGAGGCGGCCGGATACAGGGAAAACGTCGAGCCAGGACTGTCAGGCAGAGCCCGGCGCCCGTTCCAGAGCGGCGGACGAAGACACGCATGCTGAGCCAGGTGTTCGAGTGCGACTGGCCGGAGAAGCAAACGAGCAATGACGCCGACCTTGGCTACGACCGCTGCCGGGGCACTATCGTCAACGGGCGAATAAGCGCTCTCAGAGCAACTTGGTAGTATTTAGCTTGCTTATGCCTACGCTTAAATCCCCAACGGTAATTCTGTTCGATTGGCACGCCACCTTGGTCGACACCCTGGATGCCGTGTATCACGCCATCGATGATATGCTGGCCACGATCGTCGATTTAGGGCTCATCGATCGCTTGACCCCACCGGGGGAGAGCAAGAATGCCGAGGATGCGAAGCTGGTCGCCTACGTGCGAGCGCATCAGCGGTTGCACTCAAAGCTGGAAGCGGAAAAGAAAGTCTCCCGCACGGATATCTTCGAGGTCCTTTTCGGTCGGGATGAGCAAGCCAAGCACTCTGCTCACGAGGAGTTTGATCGCCATTACCGCACCCATTACGGCGAGGTTCACCCGTTTGAGGAGGGCATAGCGGAGGTCTTGCGGGAGCTTAAGGGGTTGGGCTTGATACTGGGTGTGTGTACCAATCGCAAGCGGGAATTCCTGGACCATGAGCTGGAGGTGGTGGATTGTGGCGCTTGGTGTGAGCACTTCTCCACCGTGGTCGGCGGTGATGGCTGCAGCAAGAGAAAGCCCGCACCGGATGTCATCCTCAAAGCGCTTGCCGAGCTCAAGCGGAAGCCCGGCCCGGATTGCTGGTATGTGGGAGACAGCACCACGGACACGGTGGCCGCGAAGACCGCCGGCATCACCAGCGTTTTTTATAATGGCGCCGCCTGGAACCCGCCATGGCTGGCGCAGATCTTTCCCGCGACGCCCGAGCACCCACACAAGCCCGATGCTGTCGTGGCCGATTTTCGGGATCTGCTTTCGCTCGCTAAAGCCTGCCTGGGCAAAGGCTGACTGATGAAAAAGCACACGCCGCCCCGAGCTCACCTTTACGTAGACTAGTGTAGTGTCCCTTAAATAACTTTACAGACTTTCCAGTGATTGCTATGGTCTCGCTCATGCCGAACACCAGCGTGGCGATCAAGTTGCAGCCGGCTGAACGCACGCCGCTGGAGACATGGGGA
>JBOIEG010000683.1:0-3309 GCA_050740915.1 Gammaproteobacteria bacterium
TCCTGCGGCGTCATATGTGCCACCACAAAGCTCGCCTGCCGCGCCGCCAAGGGCGTCCAGCGCCCTTCCACTATCCCGGCCCGTAGCTCCAGGGGACACAGGGCCCGTTCACCGCTTTTCCCACGGCGACCGATTCAGGCTCTAACTCAGCATTGTTCACCAGCACCACGCGCACAGAGCGGCTGTCTGGCAATGCTTGGAGCGAACTACGATAGCCACCGGTGCCACCGTTGTGCTCGAAGACGCGCTTGCCATCAAGTTTGCCGATGCCGATGGCTAAACCGTTCCCCTCGGCGGTCTGCGGCTGCAGCATCAGAGCAAAGGCTTCCCTGAACGGCGTCTTCTCCGGAGCGAGCAGGGCATCGCCAAAAATCATCATGTCGGCGGCGCTCGACCGCAGTGCCCCGGCACCCGCGAGTGCGGCGAGCGCCCATGGTTTCACTTTCTGCTCACCGGCATACGGTGGAGCAAAGCGCTTGCGCTGGTCGTCGCTAAGATTGACGACGGTGTCTTTCATTCCGAGCGGCCCGGTGATCTTCTCGGCGGCCAAAACCTCCCACGGCTTGCCGTAGACTCGTGAGAGCAAATCACCCAGTAAACCCACGCCAAGATTCGAGTAGCTGACTTCGAAGGGAGGCTCGCCAAGCAACTTCGCGGAAGCGAGATAGGCATCGAGCTTCGTGCGATCGTAATGGGCGGCAGGATCGGCGGCATCGGCGCCTTGATTGATATTATCCGGCATTCTCGGCAGGCCGCTGGTATGCGTGGCGAGTTGTTTGAGTGTGATGGCGCCCACGCGGGAGTCGGCAAACTTCGTGCTCGGGGCGATCAGTTGCTTGATCGGTGTGTCGAGCGCCACGTTCCCTTCCACCACCGCTTGAGCGAGCAGGAGACCGGTGAAGACCTTCGTAATGGACCCGATCTCGAAGATCACCCGTTCGGGCGGGATGCCGGGGTGCTCGCGCTTGCCTGCCGCGGCAAACTCGATTACCTCCCCGGAGCGTTCCGCCGTGACAATGACTCCCTTGGGAAGCTCTTTCTCAAAAGACCGGGCTGCTTCAGCCAGCGATTTGGCGGCGAGAGCCGAACGTGGATCCATTACTACCGCATCGGCTGGCCCATCCGGAAATGCGGCTGTGATCCGCTTCGCTTCTTCGACGGAGAAGTTGCCGGTGATGATCGCCTTCCCTCCGCAAAACCTCTCGCGGATAGTGGCTACGTTGACCAGTTTCCCGTCCACAAGAACGCCCATCGGCTTGTCGATATTGGCGCTCGTGATGTCACAAAACTTAATGGCGCTGCTCTTGGTGAACGTGATTGCTACTGCCGGCGCGTTTGACTCGGTCGTTACTTCGGCGTAAGCGATGTCGGCATTTCTGATCACCGGAATATTACTCAAAAACACCGGCTGCGAGGAGCCAGGGAACGCCATTTCCGAGAGACCGGGTCCAGGCCCCGTATGAACCAGACGGAGCTCAAGCAGTGCATTGGGTGTCGGGGCGATGGTTGCGCATCCGCAGACCACAATTGCGAAGACGAGCAATATGATTTGTTTCATTTCATCTCCTCTCAATCTGTCAGTTAGGAGTGCGGTATGAAGGGAGGGTCACCGAGCGGCCCTAACTGACCCCCGCTATTGCCCCGGCTTCTTCTTGAACAAATACTCCGAGGAGACGAGCAGTTCCTCTCCATCGCGGACGACGACCGTCACCGTTTCCCCCATGTCGCTCAAGGTGCCGAGCACGATGGCCTTACGGTCATTGATCGGCTTCAATACGGTGGAAGGCATGGGTAGCGATCCGGAGAGCTCAGACATAAGCACGCCCTTTTCGATGGCAAGGCGAGCACCTGTCACAGAGGGAAAGTCACCCCCCAGGTTAACGATCTCATAGTCGCCCACGCGCTGCACCCAGGGCGCCGGGATCGGTTCGGGAGAGAACCTCTCGCCAAACACCCGCTCCTCTTCACCCTGACGGGCAATCACCAAATGACGGCCATCCATCTCGGCGTGAAAGAGTCCCACATCCGCAAGCCCGCCGAGAGGAATGGGGATGACTCCCAGCAATTTGTACTGCAAACGCAATCGCCCATCGGCGCGGGGTAATAACTGAAAGGTCTTACCGAAGGCCTCTGCCCTCAAGGTGTTACCTTGCCCGGACACGGTCACCAGCCCCGCCTCCGTCGTCCAGCTTCCTGTGTACACCTGTCTTTCCGCGGGCGTCAACTCGGCGGCCTTGGCCAGCGCCTTATCGGGCCTCACTACCCACCACAACCCCCGCAACCTCCTCCACAGCCACCGCATCCGCAGGCCGCAGTACCGGAAGCACCCGAGTCGGCCGGCACATTCCTTCCTGATTCCCGTGCGCTATTTTCCCGAACGCTCACGCGGGTTCCGATCCCTTCGACGGGTTTGGGGATGAGCCAATAGCAGGCCTTATTGATCCGCACGAAATGCTCTTCCCCGCCGAACCGGATCGCCGACGCAGGCCAAATCTCTGAAGGTGGTGGGTGCCCCAGTAGCCGTTCGTAGCTTGCGAGGGTTTTCTGATACCACTCAGAGAACTTCTGTTGTTCGGCCCGTCCTCCCCGGGTTGGCTCATGATGGAGGGCCTTGCCAAGAACATTCGAGCAGAAGTCCTCCCAGTAGAATCGGCTGTATGTCAAATGTAAGTGCCAGACCTGATCCACCGGATCGGAGGGCGTGACCGGATGACCGGCGACCGTCGCCAAGAACGCGAAGCGCTTGTATTCCTCGATGACGCGCCAGGTGTAGTCCGTTGACCAGCCGTTCTCGCGTGCTACGCGCCGGCTGAAAGGCAGCCCACTGCCCGCCTGGTCCAAAGTAAAGGCGAAAATGCGCTGCCACAATGCAGAGTATTCGCTAGTGACTCTATTTGCGTTATTAGAATCTGTGTGGATCATGGCTGACTCCGTCGTTTGCCCTTGCCGCCGGGGACTGCGAGATGCGACCCCTGGAACAAGGATACACACGCGAGCGAGCATTGCGGGGGTGCTCTGCTAACCCGCCCGTGATCGCTGGCAAGCCGCGGTCTTTGGGGTGTGAGATGCGCTGAAACTCAGCGATGGTTTCAGTAGAATAGCTTTGAGTATTTTTATGAAACCTCATCCTTAAGCCTATGGCGTACGAGTGGAACGAGGGGCTTGTGCTTGGCATTAAGTGGACCTCATAGGTTAGGTACTTAAGGCCCACCGAAAACGGGTTCTAAGCCCAGTTGCAGGCGTCCGGTTTGGGTGTCGCGTGCGGGGTGTGCGCGCTGAGCGTTAGCGCCGAGAAACGCGATAGCTTGG
>JBOIEG010000684.1:0-4090 GCA_050740915.1 Gammaproteobacteria bacterium
TTGTCGTTGTTTCACTCGGTCCCCCTTATGACTAGAGTCAATCGTGCTTGATTGCTCTATGGGATCGAGTGAAACCTCGTTAGTTCCCCTTATAATTCAATAAGTTTAAAGATCCTACGTATGTGCGCGTGCTAGCGACGAAGAGCGAGGTTGCTCCCAAGACCGAATGCCTGAGCAGGATGATGCGGGGTGGGGAGCTGGCCAGCGTCCTGCTATCAACGTGAGCTGGGACGACGCTACTTGCTTTGCGGCTTGGCTGACGAAAAAGCGGGGCCTCGACGAGAAGCATCGCTACCGCTTACCGACGGAATCGGAATGGGAGTATGCCGCGCGTGGGGGCAAATCGGTGCGCTATTGGTGGGGTGACGAGGTAGAGAAGAATAAGGCTAACTGTGCTGATTGTGGTAGCGAATGGGACAGCCAACAGCGAACGGCGCCGGTGGGCTTTTTCCAGAAAAATCCATTAGGGCTGTACGACACGGCGGGCAATGTATGGGAGTGGGTAGAAGACTGCTGGCATGAGAATTATGAAGGCGCGCCGAACGATGGTTCCGCCTGGCGAGAGGCAGACGACGGTAATTGCGCCCGGCGTGTGTTCCGTGGCGGCTCCTGGTACAACCTACCGAGGTTCGTACGTTCGGCCTTCCGTTACTGGACCACACCAGACATCCGGAGCAACCACATTAGTTTTCGTCTTGCCCAGGACATCTGACCTTCGTTCTTTATGCTTTTGCTCCTTGCAGTTTTTGCGCGGTCCGATAGGACCGCGCCGGCGAGATTTTTTGCGTAGTGTGTAGCCCGTATCCAGCGTAGCGGAATCGGGACGGTGTATGCGACACCCAATCCCTGTATTCCATTGCATGGCATTCGCGGTACGATTGCCCGCCGAACAAGAAAAGGGGCCGCTATGAGCGGGGAACGAAAAACATACAAGGTCTTCATCTCCAGCACCTATCTCGACAACGCCGAGCGGCGCAAGATCGTTGAGGATGCTGTGCTACGCGCAGACATGCAGCCGGTAGGCATGGAGCGATTCACGGCCAGCGTGCATCCCACGGTTGAGGAATGCGAACGCCAGGCGCGGGAGTGCGATATCTACGTCGGCATCATCGCCCATCGCTACGGTTGGATCCCCGAGGGCAAGGCCGTCTCCATCACCGAGATTGGATACGATGCGGCGAAGTCAGCCCAGCGACCGTCCTTGATGTTTCAGATCGATAAGTCGCTCCCCATCGACATGGAAAGGGATTTTGACGAAATGCCAAGGCGTTGGGCAAAGCAAGAGATGCTCAATGCGTTCAGGGCAAAGTACGGCAAGGACCAAATGCCTGCCGCACCATTCACCGATACCACCCTGGGCGCAAAGGTGTTGCACGCACTAATCCAATGGCGCGACGAACACGAAGGCAAGAAACCCGAGACCGATGGCGCCAAGACTGATACCCTCGGCACCACCCAAGAGCTCGACTGCTACTGCACCGCCGCCGAATCCCAACATGCATCCCTTCCGTTCGCCGGTTTTAAAACCAAGCTCCGCGTGCCCATCGATCTCGAAGATCTCTATGTGCCGCTACAAGCCATTGTCGATCTACGCGGCATTGGCGAGAGCGTCTTCGCCGACGCCAGCGAGGCCGAAACGAAATTGCGCGAGCACGGCGCGCACGACCTCCCGCTGATTGAGGCGTTTCGAGAAGCAACCAAACGTAAGCGTCGCGGTCTCGTCATCCTCGGTGATCCCGGCTCGGGGAAGACCACGCACCTCAAGCGTTTGTTGCTGGCCTGCTTGCGACAGACACCGGAGCGCGTGGGGCTGCTCGCCGGCACCGTGCCGGTCTTTCTGCCGCTGCGCGAGTTGGAGGACCTGTCCAAGGGCATAGACGCTTTTATCGAGCAAACCCTCGACAATCCGCACCTGCAAATGACTGCGGGCTTCGGCGCGCGCCTACTCAATCGCGGCCACTTATTGTTCCTCTTCGATGGGCTTGACGAAGTCAGCGATCCCAAGGAACGCGCCAAAGTCGCTCGGTGGCTAGAACGAGCTGCCCACGCCCGGCCGACCTGCACCCTCGTCGTGACCTGCCGCTTCGCCGGTTACGATCCCACGACCCGGCTCGGCCCAGACTTCCTCGAACTGCACGTGCGCCCGCTAGACCGCGAGCAATCCGAAACCTTTATCCGCTATTGGTACCGCGCGGTGGAAACCGGTTTGGCGCCTGATCCGGCCCAAGGCGTCAGCACCGCCCAACAACGGGCCGACGATCTCATCGAGCGCCTGCGGGCGCCCGACTTCCGCTCCGCCCGCATGGTCGAGATGACGCGCAATCCCTTATTGCTTGCCAACCTCTGTCTGGTGCACCGCGACCGCGGCGCGCTGCCCCGCGGCCGCCATCAGCTCTACGACGAATGCATCGAGGTGCTCTTGGAGCGCTGGCGGGAGGGTAAGGAAATGACCGTGAATGTCTCGGCCGAGCTTGGGCGGCGTGTATTGCAACCGGCCGCTTTATGGATGCACTCGGAAGAAGGCCGCACCCGCGCAGCCGCGCAAGAATTAGCGCCGGTGTTGGAACCCGCGCTGAACACTGTTCAGTGGCGTGACCGAGATGTTAGCGAATTTCTGCACACGGTGCGCGATGAGAGTGGGCTGCTCACCGGCTGGGGTCCGGATCACTACGGGTTCATGCACCTGGGCTTTCAAGAATATCTCGCCGCCTGTGAATTGCGTCGGCTCGCCTTTGAGGGCGACAAAGGCGCGGTGCTCAAAGATCTCGCGCGTCACTACGGTGAGAGCTGGTGGCAGGAAGTGATCCTCATGCTCTTGGCTCAAGGCAATCCCTCGCTGTTTACACCGTTCATGCGGCAGGCGCTGCGCCACCCACGTTTTGGGGAAGCGACCGAGCTCTTGGACCTCGTCCTCGAAGAAGCGGCTGAGGTCTCGGTTACGCCCTTTGTTGAATTACTGCAACAGCCGCCCGGTAAGGACCCGGGTCATTGGGCGAGACAGCTCAAGGCCCTGCATGTCTTGGAGCGGCTCAGGGCTGATGCGGAGCTAAACACCCTTGTGAAATTATTACGCCAACATCCGCTTGGGGAAGTGCAGGCTCTGGCGCAAGCTCGTGCACAGGCCGCAATACGGCCTACGCGAGTCACCCAACAGGGCGGTGTGGAGCTGGTGCTGATCCCGGGAGGCACGTTTCATATGGGCTCGCCGGCCTCTGTTGCCCAAGGATACGAAGATGAGCGCCCCGAGCACGAGGTCCAGGTACCGACCTTTTATCTCGGGCGCCACCCGGTCACGAACAAAGAATACGAGCGGTTTTTGAAGGCGAATCCGAAGGTCAATGAGCCTGCGTATTGGGGCGACCGGCTATTAAACCAAGCGCGGCAACCGGTGGTCGGCGTGTCCTGGGAGGACGCGCAACGATTCGCGGAATGGGCCGGTGCGCGGTTGCCGACCGAGGCCGAATGGGAATACGCCGCGCGGGCGGGGACGACGACGCGCTACTGGTGGGGTGATGGGTTTGGGAAGAACAACGCCAACTGCGTCGGCTACGGCAGCCAACGGGACTATAACCAAACAACGCCGGTGGGTTCGTTCCAGCCGAACGCCTTTGGCTTGCACGATATGCTCGGGAATGTGTGGGAATGGGTCCAGGACTGTTGGCATGAGAGCTACAAAGGTATGCCCACGGATGGTTCGGCCTGGGGAGAGCAACAAGGCGGTGACTGCGCCCGGCGTGTGATCCGTGGCGGCTCCTGGAACGACGAACCGGAGGACGTTCGTTCGGCCAGCCGTGACGGGGACACGCCAGTCAACCGGAGTTTCGACATTGGTTTTCGTCTTGCCCAGGACAATTGACCCTTGCTCTTTGCAGTTCTTGCACGGCCCGATAGGACCGCGCTGGCGGCGCTCGTTGGGCGTACAGAGGCTATGCAGTACGCTATGACGTACGTTAGCGCAAACTAAACCTAGTGTAGTGTCCCTTAAATAACTTTACAGTTAAGCCGCCTTCTTTTTTCCCTCGGGGCAGGGTGGATCCGGGCTTGATCTGCTCCATCTTGACCCGCGCCCGCTCGATCTTCTTGATGATGT
>JBOIEG010000685.1:0-4334 GCA_050740915.1 Gammaproteobacteria bacterium
ACATCATCAAGAAGATCGAGCGGGCGCGGGTCAAGATGGAGCAGATCAAGCCCGGATCCACCCTGCCCCGAGGGAAAAAAGAAGGCGGCTTAACTGTGAAGTTATTTAAGGGACACTACACTAGCAAGACAATAACGATAATTGGGGGACACGCACATGCTTTCTAGAACGTTTGCCCGTTGCTCATCGATTTTTGGCGAATACTGTTGTTTCCTGCTCACGTTCTTAAGCGTACACGTGGCGGTCGCGAACCAAGTAGACCAGAAATCCCCCGCTAAATCCGAAGCTCCGGAGAGCGCGGACGTTCTGCCGGAGATGACAGTCACCGCGACATCGGGTTCCTCGCTCTCCCCCGGTTTCGAGGACGCGTTCCGCCGGCGTCTCTCTGTACCCGCGGCCTCTAGCCTTCATATAGCGAATGATTATCTGCGTGGTGCCGCCTCAACGATCAAAGACGCGACCGACTTCACCCCTGGCCTGTTCGCCGGGCAGTGCTTCGGTAATGAGGAAAAGCTTTCGATCCGTGGCTCGGGGCTTTCCCAAGGATTTGCGGTGCGCGGGATCCTGATGACCTACGATGGGATCCCGCTCACGATGGCGGATGGTTTCACCGATGAAGAGCTTTTGGATCCGGCCGCCACCCAGTATGTCGAGATATACCGAGGCGGCAGTGCCTTGCACTACGGCGCCGCCAACCTTGGGGGGGCGATCAATTTCGTTTCTCCGACCGGATATACGGCGCCGCTCTTTGGGGCGCGGGCCGAGCTCGGGAGCTTCGATTATTATCGCGCCCAGGGAACACACGCTCAGGTTTTAGGATCCTGGGACTATTATTTTTCCGGCTCCCACTTCTCCGAAGAGGGCTTTCGGGATCATGCGGCGCGCGATCTCCAGCGCTTTAACCTCAACATCGGCTATCGCTTCCGGGAAGGTGCTGAGAATCGCACGTACCTGATCGCCGGACGCGGTGGAAAAGAGCTGGCCGGGGGTCTTACCAAGACCAACGCAGAGCAGAACCCGACGCTCGACACCGATCTCCCGCCCTTCAATGGCGTCTCACCCCAAACGTTTTTCTCAATCTCAGAGACGAGCGCTACACCTTGCTGTTCGCCAACAAAACCGCTCTGACTTGGGAGGATCAGACGCTCGCTTTCAGCGTCTTTGCGCGCTCCATCGATCTCTTCCATCCCCTCGGCTCTGGCCCGTTCTTCCATACGATCTCCGATATCGCCCGCCACGGCTACGGCACCCGGCTAAGCTATGACAATACCGCTCCGCTATTCGGGCAGCCCAACCGTCTCTCCGTGGGTTTCGACTTTCAGGATTATATCCAGGATACAGAGCAGCACGACAACCAGGCGGGACAGCGCGGTCCCCTGGCCGGTGACACCACTTCGACGGCCTACAACTACAGCCTGTTCATCGATGATCAGTACTACCTGCACGGGCCCCTATCCGCGGTCCTGGGCGTGCACGCGGTGCATACGACCCGCAAGATCGAAGATAACTTCGCAAGGCGCTCGTTCGCTAAGGATTACACCGCGGCGAGCCCCCGCGTCGGGCTGGTTTATGACCTCAATTCACAAAGCAATGTTTACCTCACCTTTGCCCGCAGCTACGAGCCGCCCACCGTTGGTCAGATCCTGGTTCAAGCCTCACCGAGCGCATTTACTCTCGTGGATGCGCAGAAAGCCTCGACTATCGAAGCCGGGACTCGCGGCGCGATCGCCGGGCTGGCGTGGGACCTTGCCGCTTACTACAGCTGGGTGGATGACGAGCTGTTCTCCCAAGTCAACAGCCAGGGTATGGGGATCGGGACCGTAAACGCCGATGACACCACCCACTTGGGGGTGGAGTTGGGGTTGGACGGGATCTTGCTCGGTCCGGAAGGCCTGCTGGCCCGAAACAGCGCTCTGGCGGGCGGCCAGATCCGTGGGCGGCTCGCCTACAATTGGCAGCACTTTAGCTTCGATGGTGATTCGGTCGCGGGCGATAATGACCTTCCCGGGATCCCCGAGCATTACCTGCGCTCAGAGCTGTTGTATGAGCATCCGAGCGGATTCTACGCCGGGCCCAACGTGGAATGGATAGGACAGGCCTATCCCGTTGATCTCGCCAATAGCCTCTTTGTCGATCCCTACGCCTTGCTGGGGGTAAAGCTCGGCTACCGACCGAAGCGCGGCCCCGGAGTCTTCTTCGAAGGCCGCAATCTCACCGATGAAACCTTTTCGAGCGCGAACATCGTAGCCGATGCGCGCGGCGGCGCTGCGTCGCCCAGGGTCTTTTTCCCCGGCGACGGGATCGCCTTCTACGGGGGACTCGAGTGGCATTGGTGATCCCGGGCCGATGATCCCGATCGGTTCTCACCCTGATAACGGTTAAACCAACGAGAGGATTTGGAGAAACGCTTTGATGAGACCAAAGCTCGTGTATCTAATACGTCCGGCTGGCTTGCTCTTGCTGCTCAATAGCACGTGTGTGCCGGCAGCGGAGCCCGCGCCGAACGCCCCCGCGGAGCAAGCGAGCCCCGGGAACAAGAAAGAGCACGTTGTGCTGCCGGAGATGACGGTGACGGCGGCGCCGGACAATCAACGCCACCAAGATCCGTCGTCTACCGCCGGCACACGTTTCCCGGCCCCGATCACCCGAGTCTCACAGAGCATCCAGGTCATTCCCCAAGCGCTCATCGAGGATCGGGGCCTCATCGATCTGCCCGATCTGCTGGAGAACGTGCCTTCGGCCAGTGTGGGTCAGTCCCGTGTCGGCGTAAACGGACTTTTTGGCAACAGCGTGAGTATCCGCGGTTTCCTCGTGAGCATCACACGCAATGGTTTCCGCCACCTGTATTTCGAGGACGTGGATCCGTCGGCTTTCAGCAATGTGGAGCGGGTCGAGATCATCAAGGGGCCGGGCAGCGCAGTGATCGGTCAAGAAGGTCTCGGCGGCACCCTCAATTACGTGACCAAGCGACCCCTCAAGGAACACTTTGCGATGTTCCGAGGAAGTGTAGGAGAAGATGAGCTGCGGATCGGGACTTGGGACGTGACCAGGCCACTCCTTAAGGATGGGGCGCTCAGCGGCCGCTTCACCGGCGAGGTGGAGCACTCCGAAACCTTCGTCGATTTCCAGGATCTCGACCGCGACAACCTGGCGAGCTCGCTCTCCTGGGATGATGGTGGCCCGCTACGGGCGTTCCTCAATGCCGAATATCAAGAGCGCAATTCCCGGTTTTATCCTGGCCTGCCGGTGGTGGGCACGATCATCAGCAACGGGATCGGAGAGGTCAGCAGAGAGACTTTTCTCGGTGAGCCCCGATTCAACAGTCTGGACTACGACGGATGGATTGTTCAGAGCCGGCTCGAATATGACATCAGTCCAAACTGGAAGATCGCCCCACGCGTGCAGTATTTCCAATGGAACGGCCTGCAAACCCACGAGCGCTTGCGAGATCCGGTACCCGGCAGCCCGCATATTATCACCCGCAGCGGGCGCTTTGATTTCCAGGAACACGATGATGAATACACCGCCCAACTGGAGCTTACCGGCCTTTTCGGCACGGGGCCCCTGACGCACCAGATCGTTTTCGGGGGCGAATACACGGTCTATGACGACATCGGCTTTTTTCGAAACTACATCGGCGTTCCGTCCATAGACAGCTTGAACCCCAGCTACTTGGACCGCTCACCGGAGGTCTCGAATTCTCAGATCACGTTCAGCAACCTTATTCACACCGTCGCCTTCTACTTCCAGGATCTCATCGCCGTCACACCCCAATTCGATCTCCTCGGCTCGGTGCGCTATCAGGAGATCGACGTTAGGAGCGAGTCTCTCGGCTCTACCGTGGAGCAAGACTCGAACCCAGTGACCTACCAGATCGGTGGGGCGTACCATCTCATCGATCCGGTCACGCTTTTCGCCGGCTATGGCACCGGGCTGGATCTGGACAATGTCCTCGGGGTGGTGTCGCCGTCCGGACCCATTGCGCCCGAAGAGTCCGAGCAGGTTGAAGTGGGGGTCAAGCTCGACTTCCCCTGGGGGATGACGGGCACCCTGTCCTACTTCAACATCGCTCATAGCAATGTGGCTACGATGGACCCTGTCGATCCTGATTTTCGAATCCCCGCCGGGGAGGAGCAATCCGAGGGTGCAGAGATCGAGCTCGCCTGGCAGGTGAACGACAACCTGTTCTTGCAGGGCGGCTATGCCTACCTCATAGGTTAGGTACTTAAGGCCCACCGAAAACGGGTTCTAAGCCCAGTTGCAGGCGTCCGGTTTGGGTGTCGCGTGCGGGGTGTGCGCGCTGAGCGTTAGCGCCGAGAAACGCGATAGCTTGG
>JBOIEG010000686.1:0-1312 GCA_050740915.1 Gammaproteobacteria bacterium
CCAAGCTATCGCGTTTCTCGGCGCTAACGCTCAGCGCGCACACCCCGCACGCGACACCCAAACCGGACGCCTGCAACTGGGCTTAGAACCCGTTTTCGGTGGGCCTTAAGTACCTAACCTATGAGGAGCAGATATACAAGATGAGAATTCGCGCCTGAGCGCAAGGCTTGAGGAAGCCGAAGATTTGGTCGAGCTGCTGCGCCGGCAAGTGCAGCTGAAAGACAACGAGCTCGCGGCGTTGCAAGCGAAGTTGGCACCGGAAGCGGCAGAAAAGCGATCTGCAGATACGTTCGAAGAACAGCCCGAAGTTTCACAGCAAGCCACGGGAGCCGATGGCGGTGAAGAAACCGCATCGCCAACCGTGGTGCCGCCTCAGCCGGAGGCATTGGCGACGGATACCCCTGTTCCCACAGAGCCAACGGCAGAGGAGTCTCTCGGCGAACCGATTGCACCGAGCGCTGAACCAGCGGCAACTGGCATCATCACAAGTGCAAGCTCCCCCGGTAAGCGCTGAGCAGGGTGGTCAAGTGGTGGATGGAGCGCCTCCGTCTAGCGAAACTGAGCCGGCCTCCGCGCATCCCGAGAAAAGTGTTCCGGTCGTGGATCCTACGCCCCCCCAGGGCGTACCGCTTATTCCTGGGGGGACCTATAGCGTCATTGGACTGATTGCGTTCGCTGGGATGCTCGCTTTTTGGGTTTTCTGGCGGATACGCGCGAAAAACCGAGGGAAGGACGAAGAGGAACTGGCAGTAGAAGTCACATCCGATGATAAATACCGTCGCCCTTCCGCGAAAATCTCTGCCACACAAGAGGTAAGCGGGCGAGATTCTACCGCGATAAAGAATGATTTTGTTGTTGTCGAGGATTTAACGGCCGCAGAAGATGTTGTTGTCAGAAACTTAACCGATGAAATCGGCGAGAAGACGCAGAAGCTCGATGCGGGTGACATACGGGAAAATGATCGCTTTGAAACGTGGATGAAAGGTGCGACTTCGCACGGCATGTATATATAAAACGGATTGGCAAAAAGAAAGTGAGCAATAGCAATGGGGTTTCTATATTGCGTGATGAAATATCTAGTGTAGTGTTCCTTAAATAACTTTGCCTCCTCCGCAGAATTTGTGGGTACTGATCTGAGGCGTATTTATGCATCTGATCCATTACTTGGAATAAAGTTACGTTCTATAGGTCCGAAATTTTGGGTATCAAAAAATCTGTTGGGCTGTGGGTATGTGGGCAACAGGGAAGTTGTCCATATATCCACAGCCAGAGCCTGTAGGACTTGTGTCAGAATCGTTGTTTTCCTCAGACG
>JBOIEG010000687.1:0-2240 GCA_050740915.1 Gammaproteobacteria bacterium
GCATCGGACACCGGCCGGTTGTTAACTGCCAGGATCACATCACCAGGCCGAATGCCTGCCCTGGCTGCAGTGCCGCTCGCCTGTTCGACCAGAAAGCTGCCAGTCTCCTTGACTCATCTTCAACACCTCTAAAAATATAACTTCGGTCTATCATAGGGTTGCGAGGGCACGCGATGAGCGTGGCACTACAGATCGGGTAGCCGGAAACGATTTGTGCTACCTAGCTGCCTCCTTGATCTGGCGTACGGTGGGCGGCAGAGCGACGCCCACCGCCTGGAACACTTTGCCGCAAGTCCCTTTGGTCTCGGTGCGCAAGCGGAAGTGTTTTTGTTGATGCACGACCTCGACGTCCTCTAACGCCTCAAGATCGGCGATGACCCCAGCCCACTCGAGTTCGGATCCAGCCGCCTCCAGCCGCTCGTGCAATTCCTTGCGCAACACCAAGGCGAGAAAGGAGCAGAACACATGTCCCCGAATGGTGTCATCGCACTTGTGGAAGATGGGCCGCGTCTCGAGCAGCGATTTCGCCGAGCGGAAGATCTCCTCCACCATCCAAAGCTGCTTGTACTTCAGCGCCACCTCGGCGGCCGCAAGCTCGGTGTTGGTGCGTAACACCCACTTGCCATCGTAACGGGCCTCTTCGAGGATCTTCTGCTCATCGATGGTAAAACGCGCCCCTTGGCTCTTGAGGTATCTTCGATAGCCTTTGTTGCCGACGAGGGATTTGTCGCCCCGCTTGAGCTGCGCGCGCAGGGCACTCACAATGGCCTCGCGGTCTGCGGCCTCCTTGCTTCTCTGATCCTCATTGAGACAAACTAAGTAACGCCGCTCCTCAATCCATACCTCTTTGACTTTGAGCGGTGAGGGGTCCTTCGAATACCGACCTTTCGGATGCACCACCTGATAACGTCCCCCACGGGAGAGCACTTCCTCAGAGACCTCTTTCTGGCGGCGCAGCCGAGCGCCGAGGATATACTTCCAGTGCCGTGCCTCCAAGTGCTCCAGGGTGGCTTGGCGGATCATGCCGCGGTCGGCCACGATGCAGACCTCCCCGATAGCAAAGCGTTTTCGCAAGCGCTCCACAATCGGCAGCAGGGTTTGCACATCGGTGGTGTTGCCGGGCCAAAGCTCACAACAGATGGGGTGTCCCTCATTGTCGAGGACCACCCCAACGACCATTTGCTTCCGATCGGGGCGGTGGTCTTTGCTGTGACCGTATTGACCCAAGCTCTCACCGCCCGCCCCTTCGAAGTAAATCGAGGTGGTATCGAAGAAGACCAACTCCAAGGTGGTGAAGAGATCCCGGCGCTGGGCAAAGAGCTGCTCCTCGATGAGATCTTTGGTGCATCGAGGAGCAAACGGCGTGGCCGCGCCTTGTTCCTTCTCGGGGAGAGGCTCACCCAACCAGCCCATCGCCCGATAAAGATGATGCAGTTGGAGATCCTCGATACCTTCGATCGCATAGTCCCGCCGCCAGCGCTCGGCCGCCCGGTCCGATCCGGGTGCGACTAACCGATGCAGCACCGTCATAAAGATCGCTCGCTCCAGGGGAAATTCATACTGACGCGCGCGCAATAAGGAGGCGATGGCGGCCTGACACCCGCTCTCCGCCCACAAGCGCTCGAAAATCAGCACCGCCCCAATGCACCGAGTACTCACCGTGGGAAGTTCCCCGTTTTGATGGGCACTGAGCAGCAGCACCGCTTCGGCAAACCGGGCCCCGGAGCGCAACAGCGATTCCAGTTGCCCGCTTCCTTGCAACTCCTCCAAGCGGCCGAGGGTGGCGATCACCCGTTGTTTGATTTGGCCACCGAGGCGGTGATTTTCGACGATTTGCAGATACGTTCTCGGCCCGGACTTCTTCGTGCGGAAGAACATCGTAGCGCCCCATACTAGACACTACGATTATTGCATACACCCCTCATTCTATCAAGCATTATGTTCCTACAACGTGGCACTACAGTTTAGCCACCGCGCAAAACCATCCATTGATTTTATTGACGTTTTTTCTGTCATGCCGGCCCTGACTGTAGAAGATGAGCTTGCCCGTCTTGCACTCCTGGCAGCGATCGCCCGACTTCAAAGACGGGTGCGCGATCGTGATCTTTCGTGCCCCACTGTACGCCTGCGCGCCGTTTCGTCCGTGTCTCTTGCGCTCTGACTCATCTTCTACAGTCAGGGCCGGCATGACAGAAAAAACGTCAATAAAATCAATGGATGGTTTTGCGCGGTGGCTAAAC
>JBOIEG010000688.1:0-1268 GCA_050740915.1 Gammaproteobacteria bacterium
GTTCGGACTCGGCGACGGCGACCCGATCAAACGAATTCACAAGGTCCCGATGTGTCGCGTAACGTGCACGGTGCAACTCAGCACAGTCACGTGTGATGAGAAAACGGAGGATGTTTGGAACGACTTCGTCGAACGAGAGGTAGCCAAGGACCCGCACAACTACTGCGGGGTTTGCGGTACGCCAGTCGATTGCGAGAAGGTACGCTACCGATAACCCATCAAGGAGGCTTCTTTGTCTTATCGCTCACGGATATGTGAGATTTGCTGCGCCGACTTCACCCCCCCTCATCGTCGCACGATGCTCAGCACCGGCGACAACCACCTTCGGATTTGCACCTCTTGCCGGCGGAGCACCTTGGACGCTGTGGAGAGCACGCCGCCGCAGAACGACGTAGCGACGCCGCACACGATAGCCGCGCCGATGCGGCAGGTCGTGTTCGACCTCGAGACGTGGGGGCTGGATCGTGGATGGGGCGTGACGATGGTAGCGTCGTTCTTGATCCACGGCTATGCGGCTGGGACCAAGAAGGTGACACTCACGTTGCGGGACTACAAAGCGTGGGGACAGGGAACTCGGTCGAACGACCGGGACATGGTCGCCGCGGTGTTCGACGAGCTACGGCCGTGCCACATCGGATACGCGCACAACGGCGAGCGGTTTGACATCCGCTGGCTTCGCACCGTCGCCCTCAAGTACGGGCTCGAGATGCCGCGCCTCAAGCTCGTCGACCCGTGCATGATCGCGTGGAAGAAGTACCTGCTCGGCCGGAACAGCCTGGAGGCCGTCGCCGACTTCCTTGAGCTGGGCAAGAACAAGGGCAAGGAGAAGCTGCACATCAGTCCGGACGTTTGGCGGCATGCTCTCATGGACAACGACGACGCCGCGTGGGCACTCTTGGTCGAGAGGTGCGAGAGCGATGTGGACCTGCTCAACGAGGTGGCGGCCCGTGTTACGGGCGACATCGGCATGGTTGACTACTCCGGGTCGTGGCGGTAGACTTGACAACCACTACATCCTGTGCTACCATAGCCCCATGAGCATCGTCACTCTCTTCCCCATTCTCGTCAAAGCTGTGCCTGTCGTCCTCCAGCTCGTTCCGCTCGTCGAGCGGCTCATCAAAGGCCCCAAGCAGGGCGCCGCCAAGCGTGAGATCGTCGTCGAGGCGGTCAAGGCTGTGATCCTCGCCGCGGAAGGAATCTCCGGCAAGGACTTCGTGGACGAGACGCTGTTCGCCAACGGCGTTGGTCAGATCGTCGACGGTGTGGTG
>JBOIEG010000689.1:0-1356 GCA_050740915.1 Gammaproteobacteria bacterium
GCTCGGGATCTCGCGTTCCGGCGGTGCTCGGAATCCTCATGTATTTCAATATACACTGCGGTTCCTGCGCTCCGGCGGAACGCGACCTTCCTTCGCTCGCGACGGTTTTTTCACAAACTCTCAGTAATGCCAGGCTTGATCGGTTGCGGCCCAATCGTTTCTTAGGTCGAGAGGACTGGCCCCGATTCACGTTCATCGGCAAAGGTGGCCATGAGTACCTATCCTCTGTCCGCCCCCAGACCGCGCGGGCGCTCGAGTCCATCCGGCTTGAAACACCGCGCAACTTTATCCACCGCGCTCTGGAACATAGCACCAAGCAATACTACGCCCTACCCGCGGGAAACCGCTTGTCCCAGCAGTGGACACGTGCCAGTCAACGCGCATTGGGTTACAGCCACGGGATCCATGGTCTGCGGCACACGTTCGCGCAGCAGCGCGTGGATGAGCTCACGCGCTCCGGGGTAACCTGGTCGATAGCGCTGGAGCGAACCAGCCAGCTAATGAGGCATTACCGGACGGAAGAAGTGCTGACTTACCTACGCTAACAAGCGGAGCTTGGCACCTCCCCTGGGCAAGCTTCCCTGGCGTATTCGTTAAGAGCATGCATCATCCCGATGCAAGACGCTACAACGCCTAAGCGGAGCGATTTGCCCGGTTAGAAACCGGGGAAGGGGCTACCGTTTCGGTAGCTGTTTAATTCACGAGTAGAAAGGAAGTTTACCCCACCGATCGCTTGCGGTCACGCAAATTCTACCCCAGTGCCGGTCCCACGCCCGCTGAGCGCCCGCATGAACGCGCGCAACGGTAGCCTAATGCGACACGTGACGGGGTGTCTATGGGTGCACGGGTTTCGTCCTGCCGCACTTACCGCTACTCGTTTCGGCGGCCTTTTCTGCTGGGCCTATCGCCAAGAGAAGTCCAACCGAAAGCACCCGCCGCGATGACGTTGACAAGCACACGGTGGAGGCGTACAAGCCAGAACTGCTTTCACGTGGCGACTGCGATTTCAGTCGCGCCCTTAGCTGCTCGCAAGAACAGCCCCTTAGCCCACCGCGCGCCTGCAACCTCCGGTGGCCAGCCTTCGGGTTGACGCAGGCATTCATCGCAGACTTTGGTCTGTACTTCGACCCTTACCGGGGAGAGCCACTTCCCCGGCCGGGCGAAGGTGTGTCTTCTCCTCGGGTTTTTTATACACCCTTATGAGGAGAGATATCATGACAGACACGACATCCGATCGTAACTACTTCGATCTGCACATTCTCGGTATTGGCTATCTGCACCGAGTGCGTGAGATCACCCCCAAGCGCGGCGAGCCTTTTTTGGCCGTCGAGGTGTCGGCGCTGCACGGCGCGGCCG
>JBOIEG010000690.1:0-1789 GCA_050740915.1 Gammaproteobacteria bacterium
CCAAGCTATCGCGTTTCTCGGCGCTAACGCTCAGCGCGCACACCCCGCACGCGACACCCAAACCGGACGCCTGCAACTGGGCTTAGAACCCGTTTTCGGTGGGCCTTAAGTACCTAACCTATGAGCGTCCATTAGAAAGCCTTGGATTTGTCAAGAGGAGAATGTGGTTGTGAGAAAAATGCCCCCACTGAGGACTTACCCGAGTGCGAAAAAGGGGTTGCCTCGATGCATTGCGAAAATCGAGCACGAACGCGATGCTGAAGGGCGGCACTGCCGCTATCCATTGAAGAGGTATTGGCAACCTTTACTGACACAGACCAGTGAAGGCGGCGCCGCCCAAGGCGACTAAACTTATTGCCTAAACTCTATTCCGACGATGCTGATGAAATCAGATCGCAGCCCGTCATCGTTCACCGGCACAATGACGTTGGCGACCAAGAACAAGTCGGGGATTGGACTCCATTTGATACCAAACGACGTGTCGACAACATCTGTGCCGGTATCATCCCCGTGCACTTCATGGCGCCCCAGCACGTCAAAGGCCCCGGTGAGCTTCTGATTACCCATGTCAAAGCCCACCGCATAAGCAACCACGTTACGATCGCTGTCGTTGAAGTCGGCCTCGTACCCAAAGTTAACATGGGCGTTGGCGAAACCGGTGAGTTTGTAAGAACCGATCACAAATGGCAAGATCGTGGTGCTACCCGTTCCCAGAAAATCATCTTCATCACCGGTCTCAAATTTTACCCGCACGGCGCCGGCTACGCCGTAGCGCTCCTCGTTCAGCCAATAGTACTTGGCGCCAAGCAGCAGGTCACCAACCCCGGTCGCGTCGTCGCTGGCAGAATCCGTGGGCTGGTCTCCGTTGGGGTCGAATTGGTGCACAGCAGGAGTCGGATTCAACGGCGAAGGTGTTATTTGGGCACGCGCACCGACGTCCATGTCCACATTGATCAGCGGGACCAATAGGCTGAGGTCAACCTTGTCAGTTACCCCATACGTACCCCCGAACACCACACTGATAAAGCGCAGGTCTACATCGAGGTCGATATCTATGATGTCGTTCTCTAAGCCCTGTGGTGAATCGTTTGGCGGTATGGCATCGAATTGGTGGCCGGCCGTGACCTTCAAGCTGTCCAGGCTCTGTCCCTCGAACTCGTCGTAATCAAAGTAATTCGTGGTCACTTGCAAGCTGAACTTGCCCTTACCCAAGGTCTGAGGTCGCTCTGCGACCAGAGGCCCCAAGGTCGTTGCTGTCTCGCGGTAGGTGCCGCTCACCGAATCGAATTCATAGGTGATACCACCTGCTGATGGGGTCACCGGAGATGGGCGCACGGCGGAGGCAATCGAATTGTTTAGGTTTTCGATTACCGATCCTGATCCCACCACAAAGTGCGGTGCATGGGAAACAGCCGGCGGTGCAGCGGGGGCGAGAATGATCCCGTCGCCTCCGAACAGGCCTGGGATCAATTCGTTGAGGTCTTTCGCATACGCTGGGGCCTGCCCAAGGAATATCGCCGCGACGATAATATTAAGGCGTCTCATCGATTCCCCCCTAGCTCCCCTGCTCGGAGCTGCTCGTTAGAAGTTTATAATAAAAAGCTTATACAATGTTTTAGGTAACAGATCCGACTCTGCTTGTCAATCGTTACGGTTTGACCTCAGGGCCAGATCACTAAAAAACTATTGACAACAGGCGGTTATTGTGATCGAGTATCGCTTTTTTAGGGGAGATACTCATGGCACAGCGAACCGACGCATCGATTGTTGCGCCCTTTTCGACTCTGGA
>JBOIEG010000691.1:0-1898 GCA_050740915.1 Gammaproteobacteria bacterium
CCCAGCTCAAGCGCCTGCGGGCGCGCTTCAACCCTAAGACCCAACGCTTCGAGCCACCTTCCGAGCCTACGCTGCGCCGGGTGTTGCAGGCGGTCGATGCACAAGCCGTGGATCGGGCCTTCGGGGAATGGATGATGCGTGTGACACCGGCCGATGAGCCCATCGCCGTGGACGGCAAGACGCTTTGCGGCGCACGGCGGGAGAACGGCACCCAAGTGCATCTGTTAAGCGCCTTGCTGCAACAGATGGGCGCCGGCGTCGCTCAGCACGAGGTCCCACAGAAGACCAACGAGATCCCCGAAATCAAAGCCTTGCTCAAGCCCCTCGATCTCCAAGGCCGTGTCATCACCGCCGATGCCCTGCATACCCAAACGGATACGGCACGTTACCTCGTCGAGGAGAAAGGGGCGGATTACCTGTTCACGGTCAAGGACAACCAACCCACCTTGCAGGAGCACCTCAAAGCCCTCCGCGAGGAGGATTTTTCCTCCGGCGCATACCACCCTCGAAAAAGCCCACGGACGCGTTGAAACCCGCACCCTGCAAACCTCCACCCGCCTCAACGACTATCTCGACTTCCCCTATGTCAGACAAGTCGCGCGCGTCACCCGCCAGCGCCTGTCCGTGAAGGAGGGTGAGACCACCGAAACGGTCTACCTCATCACCAGCCTCGCCGAGGAACGGGCCGATCCAAAACGTCTGCTCGCCCTCAACCGCGGTCACTGGGCGATCGAGAACCGCCTGCATTGGGTGCGCGACGTCACCTTTGATGAGGACCGCTCCACGGTGCGTACCCGCCAAGGCCCGCGGCTCATGGCCTCCCTACGCAACCTCGCCATCAGCCTCCTGCGCTTGATCGGCACGGTGAATCTCGCCGCCAAACTCCGCGAGCTCGCCGCAAAGCCTCATAAGATACTGCGTCTCCTTGGCGTATAGGTCCCAAAGCGAGTGACCACGCGCTCCCCTAGCCCCCTGAACGGGGTGACATAAACCGCTCGCCCGCGCTACACAGATCCCGCCCGTGCAACCCCTCTTTCACTCCTCGACACGCGGCGTGACCGTGACTATCTCTTTAGCCAACGCTACCGTCGGCTTTCCTTTCCAGCCCCTGACCCGGAGACTTTGACGGATTCCTGGGGGCAGCGGCGATGATCCGGCCGCGCGTGCGTTCGCTCGGGATGACGATATCCCTCTCCTGCCCAAAGCGCTCAAGAAGCACCTTGAGCTTCTCGCGCTCGAGGTTCGGGTGTGCCCTACGCAGTCTGCGTATCTCGGCCATGAGCGATTCAGGCCACAGGGGCCTTCGTATCCGCTTCGGGCGTGTGGAATGCGGCCCAAGCCCTGCTGGGCTCGCCGCCTTGAGACGGCGTTTCCAGGCAAACAGCGTGCGCCGGCTCACCTCGAAGGCCGCCATCGTCGCTGCCAAACCATGGTCTTGCCAGAACTTAACTTGAGGATCTTGAGTCTCTTTCCGGTGTTGGGAGCAATCCTGCCCCATTTCAAACCAAGATCCGCGATCCGATAAAGCCCCCTTACCCGCCCTTACCCGGTATCCAATCCTCTGTACCTGCATTCCCATTCCTCAAAAAAGGAGTGCAGAATGTATTTGGCCTTATGCAAGAAAAAAGCGCTATTCGCACAGCTAACAGGTCCAGTCGTTTCTTCCCTCTTGAAAAAAAGGGCTTTTGAAATCCCTGTTCCCGCGTGCTTGACATCCTACAGCTTCAACAGTACTTTCCTTTCTGAGGAAAAAACGCATTTAAAATTCCTATACCTAGTGTAGTGTCCCTTAAATAACTTTACAGTTAAGCCGCCTTCTTTTTTCCCTCGGGGCAGGGTGGATCTGGGCTTGATCTGCTCCATCTTGACCCGCGCCCGCTCGATCTTCTTGATGATGT
>JBOIEG010000692.1:0-2331 GCA_050740915.1 Gammaproteobacteria bacterium
CTCGCGGGATTGCCCTTGCCGTCGGCTAGTAGTTATAGTCGTCCACAACGTGGACATTACAGGTACTCCTACAGGGGACTTTCACCCCATAAGTTCATGCCCATGCCGGGCGTACACAAGGCGCTCCAGCCGACCGTCTTGCCTCCGCTTCGCTGCGGTAAGACGGCGGCTGAGCTTGGTCGTTGGGGTGCGGGCAAAGCATCGCAACGGTTTCCCATCGAACCGATGACCACCCAAGGCCTCCCGACCGTCGTCCCCTTCGATAAGCGCCATGGCTTCGGAAGCGCTCTCGCCCTCCCTGGCTCGCCGAATGGTAATCCCGAGCGCCATCGGCTATCGTTCAGCACATGGGCTTCGGTCTCCTGCGCCGTGGGTTTCTCTTTGGCCGGTCTGGCCTGTGGCTTCGCCAAGCCTCGGTGGCATCGGACAGGCCCACGCCCCAACCATGCGCTGCAGCCGACGCCGTGGAACACCTTCGCTTTTCCAGGCCCTCTTGTCCGGCGCGGCTGATCTTGTTTCGTTAGCCCAGAAGGAGCAATCCTATGGCTACTCTGTTCCTGTCGTATAAGCTCGAAGATCGAGAACTTGCGGAACGACTTCAGAGCGAACTGGAGTCGCTCGGGCATACTATTCGAGTCGATACCAATGCCATCTTGGTTGGGAGCGGAAGGCGAGACAGCTTGATGAGAGCTCTCATGGAGTCGGACGCTGTTGTCGCCCTCATCACCGAGCGGTCTTTTCAGTCTCCGTTTGTGATTTCGGAAATTGGTGCCGCGAGAGCGCTCGGCCAAACCGGAAGGAAGATGGCGCTGCTGCCGGTAATCATCGGCGACATGCCAATTCCGCAGTTTATTCAAGATCTCTACGCTATTCGAGTACGCGATCCCGACCTGAAGTCTCTAAGGTTGCCAGCCAGCGACATCGATAAGGCCGTACGGGCGCATCTTGCGCAAATCGAGGACACTGGTGGTGGCCCTAAGCTATTCGTCAGCCATCGACACAAGGACGAAGAGATCGTTGGTGCACTGGTCGATGTCCTGCGGTCGGCATTCGTGGTCGATCAGGCCGATATTCGCTGCACGTCAGTCCGTCCGTATCGACTACCCGTGGGAGAGCGTACCCCCGATCGGCTAAAGCGGGAGCTAAAGGGCGCGCAGGCTGTGATCGGTATCCTTACCCCCGATACACGAGAATCAAGCTACGTGCTTTTCGAGCTTGGGGGTGCCTGGGCGCAGAATATCCTCACGTGCCCGATGCTCGCCAGCAGTGCTTCCATTACAGACATTCCGGATCCGATACGGGATATCAACCCGCTCTCATTGGAGGACGAACGAGACTGCCAGCAGTTCCTTGATGATCTGGAAGATGCCACGACGCTTAAGAGGCAGTCCCGGGTTGGAGGAGACGTAGCAGAGCGGATCCGAAAGCTCGTCGAGGCGGCGAAGAGAAGATGAGGTGGGAGGGGGCTAACAAGCCGCTGAACGCCGACCTTTGCAAGCGGGCTACGCCCACTTGCTCGGCGGGTTAGCGGCGACGTTGGGCGTCATTTAGAATGTGTCGGAAATGAAGCCATCCGTCTACATTGAAACCACCATTCCAAGCTATCTCACAGCTTGGAGAAGCCCAGAATTGATTATGGCGGCTAACCAAGAGGCGACAAGAAGTTGGTGGGAAATTGCTCGTCCGAGATACGATCTCTTCATTTCGGACATTGTGACCCAGGAAGCAAGCGGAGGCGACCCGGAGGCAGCAAAACGCCGAGTTACTTCAATCGAAGGGTTGCCAGAGCTGGACGTATCAGAAGAAGCGGAACTGCTGGCGGCACGACTCCTTGCAGACGCTGTCATACCGGAAAGAGCAAAGACCGACGCACTGCATATCGCTGTCGCCACAGTTCATGGCATTGACTATCTGCTCACTTGGAACTGTAAACACATCGCAAACGCGGTCATGAGGCCAAAGATTGAGGCTATTTGCAGAGCCTCTGGATATGAGCCGCCGGTAATCTGTACACCGTTGGAGTTAATGGAGGAATAGGTCATGTGGCAAGATCCTATCGTTGAAGAAGTTCGTCGTATCAGAGATGAGCACGCAAAGAGATTTAATTACGACCTTCATGCCATCTGCGAGGATTTTCGCAAGAAGCAGTCGTCATCTGGCCACACGGTTGTATCGCGTCAGCCGCGTAGGCCGGCGATCCATGTCGCCCAATCGGGTAAGGGCGGGTGTTTAGCCCGCCCTCCCCACAACACCCCGCATGCGGGTCCGCACGGGGCGTTTCCTTCGAGTTTTAAAGCAGGACGATGAATCCTCCCGCTCCAAAGCTGGTTA
>JBOIEG010000693.1:0-10118 GCA_050740915.1 Gammaproteobacteria bacterium
CCCCATGTCTCCAGCGGCGTGCGTTCAGCCGGCTGCAACTTGATCGCCACGCGGGTGTTCGGCATGAGCGAGACCATAGCAATCACTGGAAAGTCTGTAAAGTTATTTAAGGGACACTACACTAGGTGCCCAAGCTCGTGCGCCAGCACTGCGATCAATTCCTCGTCATTTTGCGCCAGGCGCACCAGTTCATCTGTCATCACCACGATCCCGGATGGCAGGGCAAGAGCGTTGGCTCCAACGGGCCCACCCTTGCGGAGCTCGAGGCGATACGGACAAGAGCCGCCCGCTTCAGGGGCGATCGCGGTGAAGTGTCGTTGGATGCGGTTTTGAGTCGCTTTGTCGAGGTCCGATGGAGAAAAAAGGGTGTGGTCCAGAGCCTCCAGAGCGCCTTGACCGAGGGCAATATTGGCGGATTGCGGCAAGGCAAACGCGGCTTGCTTGGCTAAGGCGGGAACTCCAAAGCTCACCACGCCCCAAACCACAATCGCGGTAAGCACCAGGGCAGCGAGCGCGTAACCCAGCCGGCTTTCCAGCAAGTGCAAAGTCAGGGCGCCCCCTGCCCTCCCCTGCTCCTCGCTCAGTCTCCGCACGAAGCCCTCGTCCGCCAGCTCGCACTTCGCCCCGTCTGGAAAATAAAGACTGCACGGAATGCTTCCCACTTGGGGGCCGATGCGGACTTCCGCCAAAGGATACTCGCGTTGCAGTCCCGTGGCTTCGATTCGGATCCGGCCATTGCACTCGCTGGTGAGCGTGGCCAGATGGCGTTTTGAGGTCCGCCCGTCGAAAAAATGTCCTGGCGTTGTCTCTCTCACAACCCGAGATCGACGTCAAACGCCTCGCTAATGCCCTCTCCTGCCGCGCCAACTTCGCCGCTTTCTCTGGCAATAAAATCATCCAGATCGCCGGCGGGGTATAAGCTCATATTTTGCACCCGGTAGCGCGCCAGGCGCACTTTTGCCCAAGGGATGGCGAGGCCAAGGGAGAAGATGATGACGAAGGCATTGGTCAGATAGATCGCCAGCATCTTGCCTACTCGCAGATCGCTCCGTAGCCGGTGCTTGCCAACGGATGCATGGCTCCACACCAGATTAGCGATAGCGGTTCGAACGTAGACCCCCAAGAAGAAGAACCAAAGATTTAGCGGGATGGTGATGATGAGCACCATGGCCGCAACGATTGCGTGTGATCTTGGATCCGCTGAGGCATTCTTGGGGTCGATGCCAAGCGACGCCATGCCTTGCTGGGCGAGATAAAACACGGCAAACAAGCCGATAATGCCCAAGATCGCGCCACCCATGGCCTTGGCATATACCGAGAAAAAACGACCCGCTGTTGCATCAAAACCAAAGCCCGTTTGTCCATACGCACTGTTCAACACGGCGAAGCGGCTTTGGCGATATACGAAATAGGGAAACGCGAGTCCCGCGGTGAGGAAGGTAAGAAATGCCATGAATCCGATGTAGACCAGCGTCGCTTCGCGCAAACTACCTCTGAAGTCAAAACACACGTTGCGATAAGCGGTATTGCGCGCACGGAACGACAAGGCTTTCACCACCAACCAAGGCAGGGCGCAGATAAACATCACCCAAAAGATGGGTTCTCCCGGCGGAAAGAGATTGACCACGATGGCATACGCAGCCAGCACGACGAATGCGATCATCCGTCCCCTTAAGATCGCCATCGGTTTCGCCAGGTAATCGAAGGAGGAACCGTCAAGCCAGGTATTTCCGTAGAAATACCGCGTCGTTCTCACCTTGGCCCAGGCCGAGTAAACGCCGAGCGTGAGATCGTAAGACACACATTGACGATCCAGATCTTAAAATATTCGCCCGCCCTCCCGGTAAACTCAAAGGATAACGGTGCCCGATCCGACGGCGTTACCTTGGCGGCCGGTGTTGCCGCTTGGCGTTTAAACCCGTCGCCATCCAGGGTTCGTTCCAATAGCGACCGATCCCTCACCTGACTCATGGTGCTGCCCATAACCTGCGACTCCTGAAAATAGCGTGATTGCAAAAACGGAAACACAGAATTCCCGCAAACCGCAAAGTTACCCCCTGGCGGGCTTTGCGCGCCGCCTTTCGACAGCATTAGCTACCCTATCGGCCTCGTCTCAGGAAACTTTATTTTCAACCTCGGCTCGTCAGTATAGTGCTGGATCACCGCGCGCTTGGTCTTTCCCACCGAGCGCAAGACTGCTATCATCATGAATGCGCACGCAGGAGGATTATAGCATTGGCGACTCGGGCTAAATCCCCAAAGCAACCGCGTATGGTGACCGAACATGACGTCTATTTGTTTCGCGAGGGCAGTCATAGTCGGCTCTATGAAAAATTGGGTAGCCATATCGGTCAAGTCAATGGCATCGCCGGCACCCACTTCGCCGTATGGGCGCCGAATGCGGAACGCGTCTCCGTCATTGGCGACTTCAACGAATGGGCGCCCGATGCCCACCCTCTCGAAGCAAGGAATGACGGCTCGGGGATCTGGGAGAATTTCATCTCGGGCGTAGCTCACGGCGACCTTTACAAATATCGCATATCCTCGCGCTATAACGATTATCGAGTCGATAAGGGGGATCCTTTTGCTTTTTGCTGGGAGGCTCCGCCTCGAACTGCCGCGAAGATATGGGAGCTGCGTCATCCATGGAGCGATGCACAGTGGATGCAGAACCGCCGCGGCGCCAATGCGCTCGATGCTCCGATGAGCATTTACGAAGTGCACCTTGGATCCTGGCGGCGGGTGCCAGAAGAGGATAACCGCACCCTCACCTACCACGAGCTGGCTTCGATGCTCGTGGATTATGCCACGGACACGGGGTTTACCCACGTTGAGTTTCTGCCGGTGATGGAGCATCCCTTTTACGGTTCGTGGGGATACCAGACAACCGGCTACTTCGCGCCTTCCGCGCGTTACGGCGCACCCGAAGACTTCATGTATCTGGTGGACCTCCTGCATCAAAGCGGGATTGGGGTTATCCTGGATTGGGTGCCGTCACATTTCCCGAGCGACGAGCACGGGCTTTGCTATTTCGACGGCACCCACCTCTACGAGCACAGCGATCCAAACAAGGGCTATCATCCTGAATGGAACAGTTGCATTTTCAACTACGGCCGCCATGAGGTGCGAGCGTTTCTCTTGAGCAGCGCGCTGTTCTGGCTCGATAAGTACCACATTGACGGACTGCGGGTGGATGCCGTGGCCTCCATGTTATATCTCGACTATGCGCGCAAAGAGGGCGAGTGGATCCCCAACGAACACGGCGGCAAGGAAAACCTGGAGGCGATGTGTTTCCTGCGTGCGCTCAACGAGTCGGTGTACCGCGAGTTCCCGGACGTGCAGACCATCGCCGAGGAATCCACCGCCTGGCCGATGGTCTCCCGCCCGGTATATCTCGGGGGCTTGGGCTTTGGCATGAAATGGAACATGGGCTGGATGCACGATATGCTGAAGTATTGTGCGCTCGACCCTATCTATCGAAAGTATCATCACAACCAACTGACCTTCGGCATCTGGTACGCGTTCCTCGAGAACTTCGTGCTGCCCTTTTCCCATGACGAGGTGGTGTACGGCAAGGGATCCCTCATCGCTAGAATGCCCGGGGACGGCTGGCATAAGTTCGCAAACCTGCGTCTACTATTCGCTTACTTGTACGGCCATCCAGGCAAAAAGCTGGTGTTTATGGGCGGCGAGTTCGGCCAATGGCGGGAATGGAACCATGACGAAAGCCTCGACTGGAAACTGCTTACGCATGCCCCGCATGAGGGTATACGAAACTGGCTCAGAGATCTTAACCGTTTCTACCGTTCGGAACCTGCGCTGTACGAGCGCGATTTCGAGCAGGAGGGGTTTGAGTGGATCGACTGCCACGATGCGGAAAACAGCACGCTCAGCTTTATTCGCCGAGCGGCAAAGCGAGACAATGTGGTGCTTGTGGTTTGCAACTTCGCGCCAGTGCCGCGGGTGAATTTCGGGATCGGCGTGCCGCATGGCGGCTGGTGGCGTGAAGCCCTGAACAGCGATGCCGCGTTTTATGGCGGCAGCGGGCAGGGGAACATGGGCGGTGTCGAAGCCGCGCCCGTTCCCGGACAAGGCCAGCCGTATTCGCTGAACTTAACCCTGCCGCCATTGAGTGGCCTTTTTTTCAAGAATGATCTCGACCAAGGACCGACGCCGAGTCGTGATCGAAGGCGTTGAGCCCGAGATAGACGGCGCGTTTCGCGATCAAACGCACATTGGGAGATCGCGTGATCGGCGACCAACGTCGATGGCCACGACGCGCCACGATGACGAAGCCCATCACCACCGTTTGGCCCGGTGAGCCCCACCCCCAAGGCGCGACCTGGGACGGAGAGGGCGTGAACTTCGCTCTTTTCTCGGCGCACGCTGACAAGGTGGAGTTGTGCATCTTTGACCCGAACGGGCGGCGCGAGCTGCAGCGCATCCAGCTCAAGGAACAGACCAATCAGATCTGGCACGGCTATCTGCCGGAGGCCCGTCCCGGACTGCTTTACGGCTATCGCGTCCACGGTCCCTATAAACCCGAAGAGGGCCACCGTTTCAACCCAAACAAGCTTCTGATCGAGCCTTACGCCAAGCAGCTCGTAGGCAGTGTACGCTGGAGTGATGCCAATTTCGGCTATCGGGTCGGCCATAGGCGCGAAGACCTTTCCTTCGACCGGCGCGACGACGCCGCAGGCATGCCGAAGTGCCGCGTCATCGATCCCGCCTTCACTTGGGGTGAGGATCGCCCACCGCGCATTCCGTGGGCGGACACGGTGATCTACGAGCTCCATGTGCGGGGCTTCACGATGAAACATCCCCACGTCCCGCCTTGGCTCCGCGGCACTTACGCGGGCCTTGCCACTGCGCCGGTGATCGAGCACCTGAAGCGCCTCGGCGTCACCGCGGTAGAGCTGATGCCGGTACACGCGTTCGTCGACGATCCGGACCTGGTTGGGAAAGGACTGTCCAACTACTGGGGTTACAATTCGATCGCCTTCCTAGCGGTCGAGCCACGCTATTGCGCGAGCGGCCAGATCAGCGAGCTCAGGACCATGGTCAAGGCCTTCCATTCGGCGGGGATCGAGGTGATCCTGGATGTCGTCTACAACCACACCGCCGAGAGCAATCACCTGGGGCCCACTCTGTCCTTTCGCGGCATCGATAATGCGACCTACTATCGCTTAGTTCCCGATGATCGCCGCCATTACATGGATTACACCGGCTGCGGCAATACCCTCAACATAGTGCAGCCGCGGGTATTGCAGCTCATCATGGACAGCTTACGCTACTGGGTGTTGGAGATGCATGTGGATGGATTTCGCTTCGATCTGGCCTCGGCGCTCGCCCGCGAGCTGCACGCGGTCGAGCGTCTCGGGTCCTTCTTCGACGTCCTCCTGCAAGATCCCGTGCTGTCCCAGGTGAAGCTCATCGCCGAGCCCTGGGATCTCGGCGAAGGGGGTTATCAAGTGGGCAATTTTCCGATCGGTTGGGCAGAGTGGAACGACCGCTACAGGGATGCGGTGCGCGCGTTCTGGAAGGGCGATGGCGGATTGATCGGCGAATTCGCCACCCGCCTCACCGGCTCCAGCGATCTGTACAAGAGCAGCGCTCGCACGCCCCACGCCAGCATTAACTTCGTCACCGCCCACGACGGCTTTACCCTGCATGATCTGGTGAGCTACAACCGCAAGCACAATGAAGCCAACCTGGAGGACAACCGTGATGGCCATAACCACAATCGGTCTTGGAATTGCGGGGTCAAAGGACCGACCGCCGATCCCACCATCAATGCGCTGCGGCAACGGCAAAAGCGCAACATGCTTGCGACGTTGTTGCTCTCCCAAGGCGTCCCCATGCTGCTCGCCGGTGATGAGCTGGGGCGTACCCAGGGCGGCAACAACAACGCTTACTGCCAAGACAACGACATCTCTTGGGTGGACTGGGACTTAAAGCGGGACAACGAGAAACTGATCGCCTTCGTCGAGCGGCTGATCAAGCTGCGCCAAGATCATCCAGTATTTCGGTGCCGGAAATTCTTTCAGGGCCGCCCGCTCCACCGCGATACGATGCAGGATATCCTCTGGTTTACGCCACAAGGCCAAGAGATGACCGAAGAAGAGTGGAATGAGAGCTTTGCGCGCTGCTTTGGGGTATACCTCGCGGGAGACGCGTTGGAGGAGGTCGATCGCCAAGGGCGACCCATCAAGGATTCCAGCTTTATCATGCTGGTGAACGCGCATGCTGAAACAATCCTCTTCGTGTTTCCACGCTTTTGCGAGGGGCTAGCCTGGCATGCGGTGCTCGACACCCAGTCCGAGGAAGGCTTGTGGCCAGACGAGCGTTTCGAGGCGGCCAGCGTGTATTCGCTGCAAGGCAGGTCACTGGCCTTGCTGCAGGCGCTCGCATGAGGCGTTTCCACCGAATGCCTTTCGGTGCCGAAGTGCGATCGGGCGGCGTGCTCTTTCGGCTATGGGCGCCCGCAGCACGCGATGTGACCTTGTGTTGAACGAGCCGGAACTACTGAGGCGGCTTGCGGCCGGTGCCGACATTGCCGAGGCTTATTACGACATCTGGGGCGCCTACCACACGACGTCTGATGCGACGCGGCGGGCGCTGCTCGCCGCCATGGGCATCGCGACCGGAAACTTGGCTGAGCTCGAAGCAGCACTCGGCGAACAAGAATCTAGGGAATGGCGGCGCATTCTAGCGCCCGTGCAGGTAGTGCCTGAAACCGCACTGCCGGCGCAGGTCACACTCAGGCTGGCGGCGACCCGGGCCCAGGAGGAGCTCCATTGGCAACTCACCGAGGAGGGCGGCGCGAAGCACGAGGGCACCTTGCGCCCCCGCGACCTGCCGGAGATGGAGCACCAGGAAATCAGCGGTGAGGCTTTCGTCGCCTTTGCGCTGAGGATCGCGATCGCCCTCGCCCCGGGTTATCACCAGCTTGCGTTACGGCAAGGAAATCAAGTGCGCGCGAGGATGAGTCTCATCGTGGCGCCGGAGTGCTGTTACACGCCACCCGCGCTGGCCGAAGGTCAGCGCCTCTTCGGTCCCGCGCTACAGCTTTATGCGCTGCGCTCGCAGCGAAATTGGGGGATCGGGGATTTCACCGATCTCAAACAGATGGTTGAAATTTGGGCCGCGGCGGGCGGCGATATCATCGGTTGCAGTCCGCTCAACGCGCTGTTTCCCCATAATCCGCTGCACAAAAGCCCTTATAGCCCATCGAGCCGGCTGTATCTGAACGTCTGGCATCTGGATGTGGAAGCCATCCCCGACTTGCAGGAGTGTGAGACGGCTCGCAGACACGTGCGCTCGCCGGAATTTCAGGCGCGGTTGCACGCCTTGCGCACGGCGGATTCCGTCGATTACGTCGGCGTAGCGGCTGTCAAGCTCACGATCCTCGAGCGGCTTTACCATCACTTCCGCGAGAAACATCTCGATAAGGGCACGGAGCGTGCCCAGGCGTTTCATGCCCTGCAAGCCAAGGAGGGCACGCCGCTGTATTTGCAAGCGCTGTTCGACGCCTTACAAGAGCACTTTCACCAGAAGGACAAGAGCGTTTGGGGTTGGCCTGCATGGCCCGAGACTTATCGAGACCCTAACTCACCCGAGGTGCAGGCGTTCGCGGAGGCTAATCGGGAGCGGGTGGAATTTTTCCAGTATCTACAGTGGCAGGCGGATCGGCAGCTCGGCGCGATAACCCGCCGCTGTCGTGAGCTTGGCCTCGGCGCCGGGCTGTATTTGGACTTGCCGGTCAGCGTCGATCCGGCAGGTGCGGAGGCCTGGGCCAATCAATCCCTGTACGCCCTTGCCGCCCGCGTCGGTGCGCCGCCCGACGAACATAACCCGAATGGGCAGGACTGGGGGCTTCCTCCCTTCGATCCCCGTGCATTGCGTGCGGCGGCGTACGCGCCTATCGTCGCTCTGTTCCGGCATAACATGCGGCATGCGGCGGCGCTTCGCATCGATCACGTGATGGGATTGATGCGCCTGTATTGGGTACATCGGGACGGCGGCTATAGCACAGGGGCCTATGTTCACTATCCCTTCGAGGATCTGCTCGGGATCCTTGCGCTCGAAAGCCAACGCAACCGATGCCTCATTATCGGCGAAGACCTGGGCACGGTGCCCGAAGAAGTGCGCACGGCCCTCAGGCGCTTGGGTGTGCTTTCTTATCGCCTCTTGTATTTTGAGAAGGACGAGGGTGGCGATCTCAAAGCCCCGCAGTCGTTTCCTTCGCAGGCGCTGGTCGCGGTCAGCACCCATGACTTGCCCACCTTGGCGGGTTACTGGCACGGCCATGATTTGAGCACGCGCAGCGAGCTCGCGCTCTTCCCGAGCGAGACCATCAAGCAGCAGAGCGTCGTGTCCCGGGCCGAGGAACGGGCGCGACTGCTGGTAGCGCTGGAGCGTGAAAGGCTGCTGCCCGAAGGTATCACGGTCGATCCCGCATCTTGCCCCGCGATGACACCGGAACTTAGCCGAGCCTTCCATGGTTACCTCGCGCGCAGCCCAGCGAGCGTCATGGTGGTGCAACTGGAAGACATCTTAGGCCAATTGGAGCAGGTCAATATCCCCGGCACCTCCGAGCAATATCTCAATTGGGTCAAGAAACTCGCGATCGATCTCGAGCATCTGGCCACGGATCCGCGCTTCGTGGCGCTGACGGTGATGCTGCGCGATGCACGAGGGCGGACGGAGAAGCCGCCCTGCCAAAGGCCGTGACGCGCTTTGCGAGGCAAGTTCCCGCGCTGGTGATGGCGAAGGGATGGAAAGACACAGGAACCCGAATGCCGATTACGAAGAAAGACTGCGATCTTTCGCGCGCGCCGTCCTGGAGCGTCTTAATTATTCTATTTGTTTATCAGATGGTTAAAAAACTGGATTGGCGGAGAGGGAGGGATTCGAACCCTCGATACGGTTTCGCCGTACACACGAGTTCCAGTCGTGCTCCTTAAGCCACTCGGACACCTCTCCGTCCGGTGCTTATTATATCAAGAGAAACATCTTGTGTTTTGATAAGGAGGAGCGCCTAGGGGCACGCCATGTCCGTGGCTGTGCTAAGCAGCTTGCCCTTATTTCTAACGGCTTGGGTGCCGTGCTGCTTTTATGCGGCGCTGCTTAAGGGTTTGCACCGAGACCGGCGTCTTGACGAAGTCTTGACGAAGTAGCTTCGAGGAGCTACCTTGGATCAATGCGCGCCGTCGGCCTGAAGGTGTTGAAGAATAAGCTCAGCGAGTATGTGCGCCTTGCAGCGAACGGAGAGATCGTTCTGGTAACCGACCGCGACCGTGTCGTCGCGGAACTGGTGCCGCCGCGCGCGGGTAGAAACCCCTTGCTAGCCGATGCGCTCCTGGCTGAGGCCGTTCGCCAAGGGTGGATCACCCCTCCGCTGCTACCCAAAGACTCGCCCCCACCCCGTGCCTCTGCCGCCCCGCTCGGTGAGCTGCTGCAAGAGCTGGCGCGGGATCGGGAAGAGCGGTGATCTACCTTGATACCTCCGTCGTCCTCGCCCAACTGCTGGCCGAGGATCGTATTCCTCCCGAGGCACTCTGGCACGAGATCCTAGTTTCCAGCCGTCTCCTGGAATACGAAACCTGGACACGTATCCATACGCGGCGGCTCGAGCGCTCTCATGGGGAGGCTGTGTGTGCCCTCCTAGGCCGGGTCGCCTTTGTCGAGCTTGCCCCTACGGTGCTCGCCAGAGCACTAGAGCCTTTTCCTCGCCCCGTGCGTACCCTTGACGCACTGCACCTGGCATCTATGGATTTCCTGCGAACCCAAGGCCAAGCTTTACGACTCGCGAGCTACGACGAGCAACTGCTCACAGGGGCACGGGCGCTGAAGATCGCCATCGTGCAGATCTGATGTCTTTTTTTGTTCTCTACCCAGATGACCGATGCGGCGTGTGGCTCGCGAAATTAGTGCTGCCGGTTCCACCGGCGCTAGTGCATGCCATTGGCGCTCACGTGACAGGCCGAAGACAGTCAATTCCAATAGAGGTATGAGTCTGAACGATCGGTTTTGAATTGCTAATTGAATAACCGATTGTTGTTGCCTGTGGAGCTTGTGGACAGCCGCCGACCTGTGGGCAAGCGGTGGGAAACGCG
>JBOIEG010000694.1:0-3421 GCA_050740915.1 Gammaproteobacteria bacterium
ACATCATCAAGAAGATCGAGCGGGCGCGGGTCAAGATGGAGCAGATCAAGCCCAGATCCACCCTGCCCCGAGGGAAAAAAGAAGGCGGCTTAACTGTAAAGTTATTTAAGGGACACTACACTAGGCAAGCGCTTTTCCACGAGGAAGGACGCCTTTGGCGCGTCGAGGACGGTCAGTCCTGGAGGCGGATCAATCCCTGCTTGATCGCAACCCGGATCAGTCCGACGAGGTTGCGGACATTCAGTTTGGCCATCAGGTTGGTCCGATGCCGCTCCACGGTTTTGACACTGATCCGCAGCGTCTCCGCCATTTTATTGTTGGTATTCCCCTCGCTGATCAACTGCAGCAACTCAAGCTCGTGGGCGGTCAACTGGGCACCGGCGCCCGGTGCTTTCGCTGCGGGCTGGAAAGCGGGATCGGTAATGACGGCGTTGGAGATCGCCGGGCTAAGATAAACCGCTCCCCGGCTTACGGCGCGGATAGCTAGGAGTAGCTCTTCCGCGACCGAGCCCTTCAGCAGAAAACCCTTGGCCCCGTTTTGTAGCGCTTGCCGAACCAGGATTTCTTCCGAGTACATCGAGAGGATCACGATCCGGGTGGGGCTACCGATTTCGCGTAGCCGCTGCACGGCTTCGATACCATTCAATTGCGGCATGGCGATGTCCGTGACCAATACGTCGGGGATCAATCGTTGCACCAGATCAACCGCTTCTTGTCCATCCACGGCCTCGCCGACGACCTCGAGATCACTCGCCTTCTCCAGGAGGGCGCGAATACCCTCTCGGACCAGATGGTGGTCGTCCGCTACGACAATGCGGATCATGCGCTCCCGTTCACCGCCAGGTTCGCAACTAAACGGAGGCCACCGCTCGGCGCGGATTCGAGATCGAGCCATCCACCCAATAGCTCCAGTCGCTCCCGCATGCCGAGCAGCCCAATCCCCGAGGGCTGCTCAAACAAGGACTTCGCCGGTGCCTGATCAAACCCGCGCCCGTTGTCCGCGACGATCAACCGTACCGTCTTGGTTGCGAGCGCTAGGCTCACGTCCATCTGGGTCGCTTGGGCATGCTTGACCACGTTGGTCAATGCCTCTTGCAGCACCCGGTAGACACAGATGTTCATCGCATCGGAAAAGCCCCGCACTTCGGTCCCGCGGTATGCGATGGGGAGTCGCGTCCGGCGCGAGAAATCCCGGCAAAACGCCTCTAGCGTCAGGTTCAGGCCGACCGTGTCCAGGCCTGGCGGGCGCAGCCCGAGGGCCAGCAAACGCACCCGTTCCTTGGTGGACTCGCTGAGCGCGATGGCCTCCGCGAGATTCTGGCGTAGCACGGCCGGGTCGATCGGCAGGTCGCGCTGAAGCAACTCCAGACCAAGCTTCAACGCGGTGAGGGCCTGCCCCGCTTCGTCGTGCAGTTCCCGCGACAAACGTTGGCGCTCCTCCTCTTGCGCATAGACTAACCGTTGCGCAAGCTTCTGGATGGCTTCTTCGGCACGTTTTCGACGCGTGACATCATGCGCGTAGACGCGGATGCGTACCGCACCCGGTTCCTTGGTGTAGCAAAGGATCTTCTGCTCAAAAACCCCTTCACGCAGCTCGATCTCGCGCGAAATATAGGGCGCTTTCGAACGTGTCGAGCATCGCGGGTATATCCTTGAGCAGGGGATGGACGAAGCCGTCCCGAAACAGATCAGGAAACCTCGCCTGCGCGGCAACATTGAGGTAGGTGACCCGGCCCGTGGCATCGGTTTCGATCACCATATTGGAATTCCACTCGGGAATCGTCGCCAGCCAGGCGAGCTTCTTTTCCACCGTGCGGTATTGCTCCGAGAGGGCTTCCAGGTGCGCGACTCGGTGCCGTAGGGACGCGATCTCTTGCACCAGCTGAGCCTTGGTCTTCGCGTGATCATTCATGCACTTGTGGTCATTGCGGTACCAAGCCGACGAACACGATGGGCCGCGGTCTGCGCGGACTTACCCGCATGACCTGGAGCCTTGGCCTAAGCGATCTGTCCGGGCATAGATGGAGCCGGCGTGGGAGTGCTTGGTTACGGCGCGCTCATGAACTGCCTCTACAGGCAGCCCTTCTACCCGGCACCGCCCCCGCTCTATGCCCAGCATAAGCGATTCGGGCTGAAGCGCAATGGCCTATCGTTCCGCAACGCGTTCATCGCCGCTTCCGCTTGCTCTCCCAGCCGGGCGGCGCTGCTTACTGGCACGTATTCCTCGCAGACCGGGTCCTTCATACCCTGGTGTCTCCCGGCGACGGCAGCCTTTCCGGCGCCCCGGCGGGATATTCTCAGCAGCCGCTCCTCCCGACTCAGCCGAACCTCGCGCGCATGCTCAAGACGGCCGGCTACAAGGTCGTGTGGAAGGGTAAGTGGCACCTGAGCGTGCCGGTCAACGGCACCAGTCACTGGACCGCCGATGACATCCGCTACCTTCGAGAGGCGTACGGGTTCGAAGAATTGAACCCGAACGACGCTGGTGTCTAGCGGCTATCGTCGAGGAGTTTGGGCCGAGCAAGAGCCTCAAGCTGCGGGTCAACCAGAGCAACTCCGTAAACTTTTATGCGTATCTCCAGACCCTGGGTGACCGGCACGTGCTGAACGTACTCGATGAACTGGACGCCCGCAGGCTGACTGGGTCGACACTCATCCTACGGATGGCCGATCACGGAGAGATGGCGATGGCGCATGGCCTGCGAGAGAAGATGTACAACGCCTACGAAGAGACGATTCATGTGCCTCTAGTCTTTTCAAATCCGGTGCTTCCCCGAGCCTGAGGAAACCGAGCACTCGTCAGCACGATCGATATTCTCCCGACGCTCGCTCGGATCACGGGGGTCTACGAATCTTTCGAGTACGTCTTTCGCGGAGTGGACCTGACTCCAGTGCTCGAGGAGCCCAACCATGGGGTACAGGATCTGGCCATTTCGTCTATGATGACGGCTACTTGGCCGGCGACATCCCTCCGTACATTCGGGCCATCCGCACCGACGGCTGGCTGTATGCAGTTCAACACCGAGGGCAGCAGCTTCGAATACGAGATGTACCACGTGAAGGCCGATCTGCACGAAGACACGAACCTCGCGGGACTGAAGAAATACGAGGATCAACTGCGGATCTTGCACGCGAAGCTGCTGACAGTTAGAATAAAATTCGCGTACGTGGGGGATTTCCTATTGTAGTGTCCCTTAAATAACTTTACAGACTTTCCAGTGATTGCTATGGTCTCGCTCATGCCGAACACCCGCGTAGCGATCAAGTTGCAGCCGGCTGAACGCACGCAGCTGGAGACATGGGGATCCGCACATGGAACTCCGCAACAGGTGGCGCTGCGCTGCCGGGTTATCTTGGGCGCCCTGGCGGGTCAGAACAATGTGTCGATCGCCGAAGAACTCGGCGTAAGCCGGCCCACCGT
>JBOIEG010000695.1:0-15990 GCA_050740915.1 Gammaproteobacteria bacterium
CCAAGCTATCGCGTTTCTCGGCGCTAACGCTCAGCGCGCACACCCCGCACGCGACACCCAAACCGGACGCCTGCAACTGGGCTTAGAACCCGTTTTCGGTGGGCCTTAAGTACCTAACCTATGAAGGATCGTTAATGGGCGAACAGGTAATACGGATCCGACTTAAAGCCTTTGATCATCGCTTGATCGATCAATCAACGCGTGAGATCGTCGAGACGGCACGCCGCACCGGTGCCCAAGTAAAGGGCCCGATCCCGCTACCGACGAAAAAGGAGCGCTTTACGATATTGGTCTCGCCTCATGTGAACAAAGATGCGCGCGACCAGTACGAGATCCGCACCCACAAGCGGCTGTTAGACATCGTTAACCCGACGGACAAGACGGTGGATGCATTGATGAAGCTGAATCTGGCCGCGGGCGTGGATGTGCAGATCAAGCTAAGCTGAGGACGTATTAATGACGCTCGGAGTGGTCGGACAAAAGCGAGGCATGACCCGGATCTTCACCGAGGACGGGGTGTCGGTCCCGGTAAGCGTGATTGAGATATTGCCCAATAAGGTGACTCAGGTAAAAACCAAGGAGACCGACGGTTACCCCGCGGTGCAGGTGACTACCGGGACGCGCCGCCGCATTCGGGTGAAAAAACCGCTGGCCGGGATCTTTGCCAAAGCAAATGTTGAAGCAGGCCGAGGGTTGTGGGAGTTTCGCTTAGAGGATAGCGAAGCGGCATCGCGTACGCCGGGTTCTGAAATTACCGTTGAAATGTTTCAGCCGGGTCAGAAAGTGCACGTTTCAGGAACAACCATCGGTAAAGGGTTTGCGGGAACCATCAAACGCCATCATTTCAGCTCGGGCGATGCCACCCATGGGAATTCGTTGGCGCATCGGCTGCCAGGTTCTATCGGGCAATGTCAGACGCCGGGTCGCGTATTCAAAGGCAAGCGCATGTCTGGGCATATGGGTGATGTGCGCAGGACGATTCGCAACCTGGAGGTCATTCGCGTGGACGCCGAGCGCAAGCTGCTGCTGGTAAAAGGCGCGGTGCCGGGAGCCCGGGGTGGCAACTTGCTGATCCGGCCTGCGAGTGCGAGGTAACGAAGGAAACCGTGGAATTGGGTGTGTATTCCAATGAAAGTGGAGACGCGGTCGGGAGCCTCAATGTTTCCGACAAGTTGTTCGCGGCCCGCTACAATGAGCCCCTCGTCCATCAAGTGGTGAACGCTTATTTGGCGGGCGCACGCGCTGGCACCAAGGCAAACAAGTCTCGCTCACAAGTCAGTGGCGGTGGTCGCAAACCTTGGCGGCAGAAAGGCATGGGTCGGGCAAGGGCGGGGAGCTCGCGCAGCCCGTTGTGGCGCGGGGGTGGTGTGACGTTTGCTGCGGTGCCACGAAACTACGCCCAAAAGGTTAACAAGAAAATGTACCGTGGGGCACTGCGTTCGCTTTTCTCGGAATTGTTGCGCCAGGGGCGATTGAGGGTTCTCGATGGCTTGGTGCTAGAAGCGCCCAAGACAAAGATGCTTCGCTCCAGGCTGACGAAACTCGGGGTGGAGGGCGCACTGATCCTCACCGAGGAGGTAAGCGAAAATCTTTATCTGGCAGCCCGCAACCTACCGAAAGTGAGCTTGAGAGACGTTGCGAGCGTCGATCCCGTCGCCTTATTGAGTTCTGATAC
The DNA here is from genome assembly GCA_050740915.1 of Gammaproteobacteria bacterium. Classification (GTDB taxonomy): domain Bacteria; phylum Pseudomonadota; class Gammaproteobacteria; order JBOHHR01; family JBOHHR01; genus JBOHHR01. Next base: position 1,676 of record JBOIEG010000695.1, read on the forward strand.
TGTTTTAATCACCCAGGATGCAGTGGCAAAGTTGGAAGCTCAGTTGTCATGAACGAAGAAGAGATCATGCAGGTACTCCTGGCGCCCCGAATCTCAGAAAAGTCTACCCGCCTCGGGGATCAGGGTGGTCAGTATGTGTTCGATGTGTGGGGTAAGGCAAGGAAGCCGGATATCAAGAGGGCGGTCGAAACGATGTTTGGTGTCGAGGTTTCCTCGGTGCAAACCTGCAATATCAAAGCAAAAGTAAAACGCTTTCGTGGGATTTTGGGTCGGCGCGCCGGTTACAAGAAGGCATACGTCAGGCTGAAACAAGGCCACGAGATCGACTTTATGGGCGGGCAATAGATGACGGTCGTAACGGTTAAACCAACCTCGCCGGGTCGGCGGGGTGTCGTGATGGTGATCACACCGGGGCTTCATAAGGGTAAGCCCTTTCACTCATTAGTGGAGCATAAACCAAACCATGGCGGGCGTAATAATCTCGGCCGACTCACCGTGCGTCATCGCGGGGGGGGCCATAAAAGGCGCTACCGGTTGGTCGATTTTAAGCGCAATAAGGAGGGCATCCCAGCGCGCGTAGAACGCATAGAATACGACCCCAATCGTAGTGCGCACATTGCCTTGGTTTTGTACGCGGATGGCGAGCGCCGCTATATCATCGCACCGAAAGGGATAACACCCGGGGACAGCGTGATGTCGGGTGGAGGATCTCCGATCCAACCCGGCAATTGCATGCCTTTACGCGATATTCCGGTAGGGAGCACGGTGCATTGCGTTGAACTGAAGCCAGGAAAAGGAGCACAGTTAGGTCGGAGTGCCGGAGCGAGCATACAGCTCGTAGCGAGAGAAGGCGGGCGCGCAACATTGCGACTGCGCTCCGGAGAAATGCGCAAAGTGCGCGTGGACTGTCGTGCCAGCATCGGAGAGGTGGGTAATGCAGAACATTCGCTGCGTTCCCTCGGCAAGGCTGGCGCGTCCCGCTGGCGCGGGGTTCGGCCCACTGTGCGCGGGGTGGCGATGAATCCCGTGGATCATCCCCACGGAGGTGGCGAAGGTAAGACATCAGGGGGTCGGCATCCGGTAAGCCCCTGGGGGCAGCCGACCAAAGGGCATAAGACTCGAAACAACAAGCGAACAGACAACATGATTGTTCGGCGACGAAGGAAAACGCGCTGATAAGGTGGGGCTGACGTGGCGCGATCATTAGCTAAAGGGCCGTTCGTCGATCACCATCTGGCGACAAAGGTTGTCAGGGCGATTGAAAGTAAAGACAGACGGCCAATCAAAACTTGGTCTAGGCGTTCCATGGTAATACCCGAAATGATCGGCTTGACCATCGCCGTGCACAATGGTCGGCAGCACGTGCCGTTATACGTTACCGAAAACATGGTGGGCCATAAGCTGGGTGAATTCGCGCCGACTCGCACGTTTCGGGGCCATGCGGCGGATCGCAAGGCGAAACGCTAAAGAGCGCGGAGGCAACTACGATGGCGACATCGGCGACATTGAGATATGCGAGGGTATCCGCTCAAAAAGCGCGTCTGGTGGCAGACCAGATCCGCGGGTTGCCCGTTGAGCAAGCGATCAACTTGCTCGCGTTTAGCCCGAAAAAAATCGCCGATCTCATTAAAAAAGTCTTGGAATCCGCGATCTCCAATGCCGAACACAATGATGGGGCTGATGTTGATGAATTGAAGGTACAGCGGGTTTGCGTGGATGAGGGGCCGGTAATGAAGCGCCGGCGTGCCCGTGCGCGAGGGCGTATGAACATGATAGTGAAGCGCACAAGTCACATTTGCGTCACTGTCTCACAGGTGGGCGAGGGCTAGCGCATGGGTCAAAAGGTCCATCCTATCGGCATGCGGCTTGGGATCTGTAAAGATTGGAGCTCGAAGTGGTACGCGGATTCGAAACGCTATGCCGATTATCTGAACATGGATCTGAAGATACGAGAGTTTCTTAGAAAAAGGCTGTCTCATGCTTCGCTTAGCCGGATACAGATCGAACGCCCGGCAAACAATGCGCGCATTATCATTCACACGGCGCGTCCAGGTATCGTCATCGGAAAGAAGGGAGAAGACATCGAGAAATTGCGCAAGGATGTCTCCGCTATCATGGGGATCCCCGCGCATATCAGTGTAGAGGAGATCCGAAAGCCCGAGTTGGATGCGCATCTGGTTGCGGAGAGCATAGCCGGGCAGCTTGAGCGACGGATCATGTTCAGGCGGGCCATGAAGCGCGCTGTATCGAACGCCATGCGGTTGGGGGCTCAAGGCATACGGGTAAATGTGGCCGGCCGTCTCAACGGAGCGGAAATCGCTCGTAGGGAATGGTATCGCGAAGGGAGAGTGCCGCTGCACACGCTGCGGGCGGATATCGATTACGGCTTTGCGGAAGCGCGTACTACGTACGGTGTCATAGGCGTGAAGGTGTGGGTATTCAGGGGCGAAGTAGTGAATAAAGAGACGCTGGAAGAACGCACCGAGGGTGCTTCTGCCAGTTAAAGCTTAAGTGAAGAGGGATAGGGTCCCGTGCTTCAGCCAAAACAAACAAAATTCAGAAAGCAGCAAAAGGGTCGCAATCGGGGGCCTGCCACACGAGGCAGCCGAGTGGACTTCGGTGAATTTGGGCTACGAGCCACCACGCGCGGGAGGGTCACTGCGCGCCAAATTGAGGCGGCAAGGCGAGCCATAACCCGATATGTTAAGCGTGGTGCTAAGGTGTGGATCCGCATCTTCCCGGATAAGCCGATCACGAAAAAGCCCTTGGAAGTACGTCAAGGAAAAGGGAAAGGCAATGTAGAGTACTGGGTCGCCGAGGTTAAACCGGGGCATGTGCTGTATGAAATGGAGGGGGTGGCAGAGCTCGTTGCGCGCGAAGCCTTTCGCTTAGCCTCAGCGAAACTGCCTGTCCGAACCACGTTCACAAGCCGCACGGTGATCTAAGTGAACACCCGAGAGTTGCGAGAGAAGAACCCGGAGGAACTGAGAAAGTTGCTTTTGGATCTGCGACGGGAGCAATTTAATTTAAGGATGCAGAGCGGCTCTGAGCAGACGATACGCCCCCACCAGTGGGGGCAGGCCCGGCGCGAGATCGCCCGCATTAAGACCGTATTAACGGAGCTTGGACAGAGTCATTGATGGTGTCGGAAGAAAAAAAAGGGTCGCGCTCCCTGATCGGAGAAGTGATCAGCAACAAAATGAATAAGACGGTAGCCGTGAAGATCGAACGGGTGGTAAAGCATCCTCTTTATCGAAAGTACGTCAAGCGCTCTACGCGGTTGCTCGCGCACGACGAATCCAATGGCTGCCAAGAAGGTGATATTGTGGAGATAGCAGAGTGCAGGCCGCTGTCTAAGCGCAAGAGCATGCGGGTGACGAGAGTCCTTGAGCGCGCTAAGTAGGTATAGTGCTTTTGGAATGGGCACCGGGAGGGCAGGGAATGATACAAATGCAAACGATGTTGGAAGCGGCCGACAACAGTGGGGCGCGCCGCTTAATGTGCATTAAGGTGCTTGGCGGCTCGCGCATTCGCTATGCCGGGATAGGTGATATCATCAAAGTGGCTATAAAAGAAGCGATACCGAGAGGCAAGGTAAAAAAGGGCGAGATCTACAATGCCGTGGTTGTTCGGACCCGCAAAGGCATACGCCGCCCTGATGGTTCGCTGATTCGATTTGATGGAAATGCGGCTGTGTTGCTCGACAAACAGATGCAGCCTATAGGAACCCGGATATTCGGGCCGGTCACCAGGGAGTTGAGGACCGAGCGCTTCATGAAGATAGTATCGCTGGCTCCAGAGGTACTATAGTCATGCATAAGATCAAAAAAGGGGATGACGTCATCGTCATAACAGGTAAGGCGAAAGGTGCCCGCGGTAGCGTGGTGCGCGTGCTGCCCGAAGGCCGGGTTATCGTCGAGAACGTAAACATGGTCAAGAAGCATTCCAAACCAAACCCGCGTTTGGGTCGTCCCGGGGGTATCATAGAAAAAGAATCACCCCTGGACCTGTCGAATGTGGCGTTGTTTAATCCAGTGACCAAACGCGGGGAGAGGGTGGGGTTTAAACGTTTGGAAGACAACCGCAAAGTGCGGTATTTCAAATCGAGTGGTGAGACTGTAGACGTTTAAGAGAGATCGGATGGGCGAATGACCAGGTTGCAGGTGTTTTATAGAGATGCGGTAGTCAAGCAGCTGCAGGAACAGTTCGGCTTCAAAAGCATCATGCAGGTGCCACGGATCAGCAAGATCACCCTCAACATGGGTCTCGGAGAGGCGCTGACAGATAAGAAAGTCTTGGACCATGCGGTCGATGACCTTTCGCGCATAGCCGGGCAAAAAGCGGTTGTTACCAAGGCCAGGAAGTCGGTGGCTAATTTCAAGATCCGTGAAGGGTGGCCGGTCGGAGCCAAGGTCACTCTAAGGGGAGAGCGGATGTATGAGTTTCTCGATCGCTTGATCACTGTTGCTATCCCTCGGATCAGAGATTTTCGCGGCTTCAGCCCGAAGTCCTTTGATGGGCGTGGCGGGTATAGCCTAGGGGTACGGGAGCAAATAATGTTTCCGGAGATCGACTACGACAAAATTGACGCTATCCGCGGCTTGGATATCTGCATAACGACCACTGCGCGCGAAGATGAACACGGTAAGGCGTTGCTCACGGCCTTTAGCTTTCCCTTTCGAAATTAAAAGGGCTGGTTTGAGATGGCAAAGACTTCCATGATTAACCGCGAACACAAGCGGATGCGTCTGGTAAAAAAGTTCGCCCATAAACGCACCGCCTTAAAAGCGAGAATCAAGAATGGGGGGTTGTCGCAAGACGAGCGTGAACAGGCGCAAATTCAATTGCAGAAGCTGCCGCGGGATGCGAGTCCAGCACGCTTGCGAAATCGGTGTCGGATAACAGGCCGACCGCACGGATATTATCGAAAGTTTGGACTGTCGCGAAACAAACTGCGCAAGGCTGCGATGCGAGGGGATGTGCCCGGCCTTGTCAAAGCGAGCTGGTAGCAGGACCACAACAGAATGACTATGCACGATCCCATCGCCGATATGCTTACCCGGATCCGAAATGGCTACGGGGTGGAAAAAAAGGACGTGAGTATGCCCTCTTCGCGCAAAAAGGTGGCGATTGCCGAGGTATTAAAGAACGAGGGATATATCACCGATTACCAGGTCCATGAGGGTGGGAAGCCGACTTTAACCATCGTGTTGAAGTATTTTCGAGGCAAACGGGTCGTTGAGTCGTTAACAAGGGTGAGCAGACCTGGCGTTCGCATCTACCGCAGCAAAAGCGATTTGCCTGCCGTAAAAGGCGGACTGGGAATCGCGATCGTTTCTACGCCCAAGGGTGTTATGACGGATCGCGCCGCCAAGAAACAAGGGCTCGGTGGAGAAGTGTTGTGTACCGTGTATTGATGGTGGATGGATGTCTAGGATAGCGAACAAGCCCGTCAAGCTTGCGGAGGGAGTAGAAGTCACGCTGGCCGGGGATTTTGTTACGGTAAAGGGTAAGTTGGGGTCGTTGACTCACAACCTGCACACACTGGTCGGCGTGGAACATGCCGATCGCACGCTAAAGGTCAAGGCACGCGATGAATCGAAGAAAGCCAAGGCCTTAGCGGGAACTTCGCGCGAACTGATCGAAAATATGGTGGTCGGTGTATCTCAGGGGTTTGAACGCAAGCTGGAAATAATCGGGGTGGGCTATCGAGCCCAGGTTCAAGGCAAGGCGCTTAATCTCAGTCTGGGCTATTCACACCCAGTCGAGTTCAGTATCCCCGAGGAGGTGCGAATCGAAATGCCCAGCCAAACGGAAATCGTCATAAAAGGGATCGACAAACAAAAGGTAGGCCAGGTAGCGGCCGATATCCGAGCGTTTCGCCGACCCGAACCCTATAAAGGCAAGGGGATCCGGTATGCGAACGAGCTTATCCGGCGCAAAGAAGCCAAGAAGAGCTAAGGCAGTCTGATGAATAAGCAATCAAGCCGGCTGCGCAGAGCAAGGCGGACCCGGGCGAAGATTAAAGAACTAAGAGTCCCGAGACTCTGTGTTTACCGAACGCCGAGGCACATCTATGCACAAGTATTTGGGGCTGACAGCGGTTCGGTGTTGGCCAGTGCCTCGACCTTGGACAAGACCCTGCGGCAGCAGATCGAGAATGGAGGCAATGTTAACGCGGCGAGCTTGGTAGGAAGGCTGGTTGCAGAGCGCGCGCGATCCAAGGGCGTCGAGCGCGTTGCTTTTGATCGCGGCGGATACAAATACCACGGGCGGGTTAGAGCGCTGGCAGATGCCGCGCGTGAAAGCGGATTGAAGTTTTAGGAGAGATTGGGTGGCAACCAAAGGACTTGAAGCCAGCGCCGAGGGCATGCTGGAAAAACTGGTTTCCGTAAAACGCGTAGCCAAGGTGGTAAAAGGAGGGCGTATATTCGGATTCTCGGCCCTTACGGTGGTCGGTGATGGGCAGGGGCGCGTGGGGTTTGGTCGGGGTAAAGCGAGGGAAGTTCCGCTGGCGATTCAAAAAGCCATGGAAGCGGCGCGCAAGAACATGCGAACAGTCGCGTTGAAAGGAAAGACATTGCATTACCCTGTTACAGCGAGCCACGGTGCAGCCACGGTGTATATGCAGCCCGCTTCCGAGGGCACTGGGATCATCGCGGGAGGGGCCATGCGGGCGGTATTCGAAGTCGTCGGGGTGCACGACGTGCTCGCGAAATGCATCGGAACGACCAATCCGGTGAATGTGATCCGCGCGACCCTGAACGGGCTCACCGGTATGCACGATCCGGAGTACATTGCCGCCAAGCGAGGAAAAACGCTTCAAGAAATACTGGGCTAGGAGCCTGTCGGACTTAGGGAACCGTCGCGAGGCGAGTGGGAAATCGAGGACAGCTTTTCGATCATTTGAGGCGGATAGTGGTAACTATTTAACGAAAATGATCGGAAATATGGACCGATTTTTCACCGCCGCAGTAGGTTCTTCCTAAGTCCGACAGGCTCCTAGCATCGACCGCTCACGATGGTAAGTACACAAGCGATAAAGGTGACGTTGCTAAAGAGCAAATACGGGCGGCGGGCGAATCACCAAGCCTGCCTGCGCGGTTTGGGGCTTCGTCGCATACGGCAGAGCGTGGTCGTGGCAAACACCCCAGAGAACAGGGGTATGATTGCTAAAGTAAGCTATCTCGTGAAGGCAGAGGAAATCTGAGATGCGTTTGAATACGATGGCTCCCGCCCAGGGCGCGAAAAGGGCACGAAAACGCGTCGGTCGTGGCATCGCTTGCGGGCAGGGGAAAACCTGCGGGCGCGGACACAAAGGCCAACGCTCGCGTGCGGGAGGCAAGGTTAAAGCCGGATACGAGGGTGGACAGATGCCATTGAAGAGGCGGCTGCCGAAATTCGGGTTTCGGTCGATAAAGGCTCGGGATACGAGCGAAGTGCGCCTGCATGAACTAGCAAAAGTGCCTATGGAAACGATCGACTTGGAAGCGCTCAAGGCCGCCAAGATCATCGGGCATCGGGTGAAACGGGTGAAGGTGATCGCTTCCGGTAATTTGGAAAGCCCGGTGACTGTGAAAGGGCTGCGGGTCACGAAAGGTGCCAGGGAAGCAATCGAGGCGATCGGTGGAAAGATCGAAGACTGAGTAACATGGTCCTATCGCGTGCGGCTCTACCCGGCGGGTTGGCTGGAGTAGGAAAATTAACGGAATTGCGACAGCGGGTGCTGTTTCTCGTTGGTGCCCTGGTGGTTTTTCGCATCTGTTCCTACATACCGGTACCGGGTATCGACCCGGTAGCCTTGGCTGCTTTGTTTGATCAACAGCGGGGCACCATCCTGGATATGTTTAACATGTTTTCGGGAGGTGCGTTGGAGCGCTTTTCCGTTGTTGCGCTCGGCATCATGCCGTATATATCGGCTTCGATCATCGTACAGCTGCTCGGTGCGGTGCATCCGAAACTCGAGCAGATGAAGAAAGAAGGAGAGGCGGGGCGACGCAAGCTTACGCAGTATACCCGTTATGGGACGGTGGTTTTGGCGGTGTTTCAGGCATTGGGGGTGGCCTTGGCGTTGGAAGGACAGCAGGCGGCGAACCAAGGGCTCGTGATCGATCCGGGTATGGGGTTTCGGATCACGGCGGTTGTCAGCTTGGTTGCGGGAACCATGTTCCTAATGTGGTTAGGGGAACAAATTACCGAACGAGGGATCGGAAATGGGATTTCCATGATCATCTTCGCAGGCATCGTAGCCGGTATGCCCTCCGCGATTGGCGGCACCCTGGAGATGGCACGGATTGGTGAATTGCAGATATTGACGGTGATAGCCCTGTTTACGCTGGCTCTGGTAGTGACGGGGCTGGTGGTTTTTGTAGAAAGAGGTCAGCGGCGTATTACCGTAAACTATGCAAAACGCCAAGTGGGACGGCGCATGTATGCCGGCCAGACCAGCCATTTGCCCTTAAAGTTGAACATGTCGGGAGTAATTCCCCCTATTTTTGCCTCCAGCATCATCTTGTTTCCAAGCACGCTTGCTGGGTGGTTCGGGAGCACAGAGGGAATGAGTTGGTTAAAAGATATCTCGACTGGCATCTCGCCCGGCCAGCCGCTATATGTCATGTTATATGCCGCCGCCATCATATTTTTCTGCTTTTTCTATACGGCCTTGGTATTCAATCCCAAGGAAACGGCCGAGAACCTAAAAAAATCAGGGGCCTTTGTTCCTGGCATACGCCCCGGTGAACGCACGGCACGATATATCGATGAGGTTATGACGCGCTTAACCATATTTGGGGCTATCTACGTAACGCTGGTGTGCCTTCTGCCCGAGTTTTTGATCTTGAAATTCAGCGTACCGTTTTACTTTGGGGGTACCTCGCTGTTGATCATCGTGGTTGTGGTTATGGACTTCATGGCTCAGCTTCAGGCCCATTTGATGTCACATCAGTACCAGGGCTTGCTGAAGAAGGCTAATTTAAAGGGTTATGGCCGTAATTAGCGGCGTGTCCGAGGTGGCATGATGAAAGTCAGGGCATCCGTGAAAAAAGTGTGTCGAAATTGCCGGATCATTCGCCGCAAAGGGACCGTGCGTGTGATTTGCACCAACCCCAGGCACAAACAGCGTCAAGGTTAGTCTGGACGGAGGATAGAAAGAATGGCTCGTGTCGCCGGTGTAAACATTCCTGAGCGTAAGCATGCGTTCATCGCGTTGACCTACATCTACGGCATTGGCCGTCGTCGGGCGCGTGCGATCTGTGAGGCCGCCAATGTGCCTAGCGGCACTCGGGTAACGGATCTTTCGGAAGAGCAGTTAGATGCCCTGAGAAATGCAGTGAGCCGCTATCCTGTAGAAGGTGACTTACGACGGGAGGTTTCCATGAACATCAAGCGGTTGATGGATCTCGGGTGTTATCGGGGCATACGCCATCGGCGGGGATTACCGGTTCGGGGGCAGCGCACGCACACGAACGCCCGTACCCGTAAGGGACCGCGGCATGTCATCCGCAAAAAGTAGACGATTTGGCAATGGCAAGACCAAAAGGACGCTCGCGTAAACGAGTAAAAAAGACGGTGGTGGACGGTGTGGCGCATATACACGCCTCGTTCAATAACACCATCATTACCATTACGGACCGGCAGGGAAACACCCTTTGTTGGGCAAGCGCCGGAGGCAGCGGTTTCAAGGGATCGCGCAAGAGTACACCCTTCGCCGCACAGGTTGCCTCGGAAAAGATGAGGGAGACGATGAGCGAATTCGGGCTGGAAAACCTCGATGTTTACGTAAAAGGCCCGGGACCTGGGCGGGATTCCGCCGTTCGGGCACTGAACGCCGCTGGATTCAAGATCACGAATATAACGGACGTGACCGCCATCCCCCACAATGGATGCCGTCCTCCCAAGCGCAGGAGGGTGTAAGGATCTCTCTCAATGGCAAGATATATCGGACCAAAGTGTAAGCTTAGCCGGCGCGAGGGTGTCGACCTCTTTTTGAAAAGTCGCGCACGGCCCCTTGAGTCAAAATGCCAGTTGGAAAAGCCACCCGGTCAGCATGGTGGCAGCAGACGGCGTCGCATGTCCGACTACGCATTGCAGCTCGGCGGGAAACAAAAACTACGAGCTATGTATGGCGTATTGGAACGCCAATTCCGGAACTATTTCAAGAAGGCCGCTCGCCAGCGAGGCTCGACCGGCGAAAATTTGCTGAAGGGGTTGGAATGCCGCCTCGATAACGTCGTCTATCGCATGGGTTTCAGCTCCACACGCAGCGAAGCTCGCCAGTTGGTGAGCCACAAGGCGATTGCCGTCAACGGAAAGACGGTAAACATCGCCTCCTATCAGGTACGGCCAAATGACCTGATCGCGGTACGGGAGAAGCAAAGGAGGCAAGTTCGGATCCAGGATGCGCTGGCGGTGGCTGAGCAAGTCGGTTGGCCGGAATGGGTGGAAGTGGACGTCAAAAAGGTCGAAGGGGTTTTCAAGGCGGTGCCGGATCGGGCCGATTTGCCGCCAGATATAAACGAATCGTTGGTGGTTGAACTTTACTCCAAGTAGACTCATACATGGGAGAACTCGTCTTGCGTCCAGTTACCGATTTATTAAAACCCCGGCGTGTCGATATCCAAGCGATTGGGGAGCACTGCGCCAAGATCACCCTAGAGCCTTTGAGTAGAGGACTTGGTCACACACTGGGGAATGCCTTAAGGCGCGTGCTTCTGTCTTCCCTGCCTGGATGTGCCGTGATCGAAGTGGAGATCGACAACGTCGTACACGAGTACTCGACGCTCCCTGGGGTACAGGAAGACGTGATAGATATCTTATTGAATTTAAAGGGTCTCGCGATCCGCATGCATGCAAAAGGTGAAACCACCTTAAGCCTCAACAAGAAGGGACCGGGAGAAGTAACAGCAGGTGACATCATACGAGACCATGACGTTGAGATCATTAACCCAGATCATCATATCGCAACCCTGACGGAAGCAGGTGAGCTGAACATGTCATTGAAGGTCGTGCGCGGGCGAGGTTATGAGCCGGCTACCGCTCGCAGCAGCGGTGAAGAAGAGAGCCGGCCGATCGGGAGATTACGTTTAGACGCCTCTTTCGCTCCGGTGCGCCGTGTGGCTTATGAAGTGCAGAGCGCGCGCGTCGAACAACGAACCGATCTCGACAAGCTGATCCTCGAAGTTGAAACGAGTGGCACCGTCGATCCGGCGACAGCGCTACGGGATGCGGCACGTATTCTACAGGATCAGTTAGCGGTTTTCATCGAGCTCAGCGGAGTGGAAACGACGGAACCGGAGTATCGGGAGCGAGGCGAGATCGATCCCATCCTATTGCGCTCCATTGACGATCTGGAGCTTACGGTGCGTTCTGCCAATTGTTTGAAGGCGGAAAGCATTTATTACATCGGCGATCTGATCCAGCGCACCGAAGTCGAGTTGCTGAAGACGCCCAACCTGGGTAAGAAATCGCTCACCGAGATAAAGGATGTCTTAGCCGCTCGTGGTTTATCGCTGGGAATGCGTTTAGAGAACTGGCCGCCGCCGAGTTTGCATCCCACCAGTGAAAAAGCTGCTGTCTGAATCTGTTTTAGGTCATGGACCATGCGTCACCAGAATAAAGGAAAAAAATTAAATCGTACCAGTAGCCACCGGGAGCTCATGTTCCGCAACATGGCGGTGTCATTGTTTGGTAACGAGATGATAAAAACGACGTTACCCAAAGCAAAGATGTTGCGCAGTACCGCGGAGCCTTTAATTACCCTAGCAAGGCGAGACGGGGTGGCGCGGCGTCGCTTGGCCTTTGCGCGTTTGCGTGACCGGCGAACAGTAACCAAGCTGTTCGAGCAGCTCGGCCCGAGATACGCCGAGCGCCCCGGAGGATATCTGCGCATTGTCAAATGCGGTTATCGACCTGGGGACAACGCCCCGATGGCGATCGTTGAGCTAGTCGACAGATCTACAGAAGCTCGTCTGACGCCGAAAAAAGAGCAAGCAAAAGAAGAGAAAGCATAAAGGAGTACGATAGGGCTTATTCGAAGGATTCACAGGATAGCCGTGGATCGTAGCGCTCGCAAGCCAGCACTCCGCTTTAATGGCGAAAAGCGAAGTAGTGACATTCCATGATCCTTCTGGTGACTGATTTTGGCCTTAACGGACCGTACGTCGGCCAGGTACTATCGGTCTTGCAACAGTGCGCGGCGGGAATTCCCGCGATAAGCCTTTTTGCCGACGCGCCCGCCTACAACCCCAAGGCTACAGCCTATCTACTCGCCGCATACGCGGAAGTTTTTCCGGAAGGTAGCACCTTTCTCGCGGTCGTCGATCCCGGGGTGGGTACGGGTAGACACATCCCTGTTATTATCGAAGCGTGTGAACGCTGGTTTGTTGGCCCAGACAACGGCTTGTTTAACATGGTTTGCTTGCGTTCTAGACGGCCTGCTAGATTTTGGGAGATTTGTTGGCGGCCGGAGCGAGTCTGCGCGACCTTTCATGGCCGGGATCTGTACGCGCCGGTGGCGGCGCGTGTCGCTCAGGGTGATCTGTCTGCGGGAAGACCGCTTGCACGCAGAGAAAATCTAGAATGGCCGCCGGATCTTTGGGAGATCGTTTATATCGACCATTTCGGTAATGCCGTGACCGGGATCCGAGCCTCGCAAGTCGCCCCCAGCGCAATACTCGAAATTCGGGGTAATTTCCTCCGAAATGCGTATACCTTTGGGAGCGTGCCCGAGGGCGGTACTTTTTGGTACGAAAATTCGGCAGCTTTAATCGAGGTCGCGGCTAACCGCGCCCGGGCGGATCTAAAGCTTGGTTTATCGATAGGCGACGATATCGTTCAAAAGGAGACAGAGCACTAGTTGCGGTCAGGTATTTTTGTCCGGAATATTAGCCTGTAGGGCGCCAAAAACCTACCCCGCGGTCTACTAAAGCGTTAAGTGGGAGGTCAAAAAACAAAGAGCCCGAGCATAGCCCGGGCGTCAACATCTGGCCTTTTCCCCGCGTGCGCGGTTATAGCTCGGCCTCCAGCGGCAAAGTGTTATTGGTATTATTTCCGTGTTGTTTTTGTTTTTCCGTCTACTGCCGCTCAGCTAGTTTATTTGCTAGGCTTTGTATACGGATAACCTGACCCGGTGTCATACCCGTCCTTGTAGAAATCCGACCGACCCTTCTCTGGACCCCCTTGCCCATCGGGAGCCGGGTCATTCGAACAGGCACTAATAAAACTTGCGAGCACAATACCCGCCAAAGCAACCGCCATAACGTGCAACATCCGCTTCATAACGAATCCTCCGCAAACGTTTTTTTTATCGACAAGCCACCTCATATTTAGGTGTAAGGCTATTATATGAATAAACGCTCGGATTGCAACCGCGGTGGAGGCTGATGTTTTTTCTCCATGTCCGTTATCCGCTGGCAATAGCAGTTACACATGTTTTTTAGCCCAAAATGAACCAAACCCAGCCATCCCATAGGCTATAATTTGTAATTAAGCCGCTTGAGTGTTTTCTAATGCCTTTCTTAGGCTTGACAGTGTTTTCTGAAGAACCGGTTTAATCATCGTCGAGCAGCGACACTTGCATAAAGGGTTTCAGTTAGAGACGGGGTATTGGTAATGAAATTGAAATCGATCGCGCATCTATGTAGCAGCATTTTGCTGGGGTTCATGGCCTCCGCTGGCTATAGCCAAGAACAGCTTAGCGCGGCGCCGGCCGTAGAGGCCATAGGAACCAAGGCCACACAGGCTGCTTTGGCACCATCCCTAACCGGATGATCCAACGGCAACCTTGCCGAACGCCAAACCCGGCGAATGTTATGCCAAAGTCATCATCCCGGCCCAATACAAAGCAGACAGAGTTGAGGTCGTGGAGAGAGAAGCGAGCGAGAAAATAGAGGTTATCCCAGCGAAGTACGAGTGGGTAGAGGAAAAGTCCTGGTCAAGGAGGCCACATTCAAGCTTGAGACGGTTCCGGCCGCCTACGCCGATGTGGAAGAGCGAATCGAGGTGAGTCCAGCCTATACCGTATGGACAACCGGCGACACCCCGGTATCCAAGCCGGCCAATCCCTCGCTAGTGGCGAGCGTACGGGCAGGAGGGGTGCCTGTTGACCAGGCTACGCCCGGGCAATGCTTTGTAGAGCACTACCAGGGCGCGCAATTCAGTACCGAAAAGCAGAAGGTTATGAAAAAAGAGGCCTCAGAGTTTGTGAAAAAACCTACTGCGCTCGGGATCTCGCGTTCCGGCGGTGCTCGGAATCCTCATGTATTTCAATATACACTGCGGTTCCTGCGCTCCGGCGGAACGCGACCTTCCTTCGCTCG
>JBOIEG010000696.1:0-1555 GCA_050740915.1 Gammaproteobacteria bacterium
AGAAGAGTCTGTCCATCATCAACTCACGGAGTCGATCGCCTTAATGACCACCCGAACCTCGATTTTGGCGCTCAACACGCACGTTATGGCTTTGGTGTTCAACCTAAGTCCGACAGGCTCCTAGGACGTGATCGAAGGCGCGCTTCGCAGTCGGTGAATCGCCGAACAAGCTGCGATATTCGCGATCGAGGAAAACCACCGAGTGCACAGAGGGGAGCGAGCGTAGAGTCTCAGCCGCATTCTTGGCGACGGCCTCATCATGGGACAGGTAGACGAGCACCGAGCGCCTGGCGAACTCCCGCACCATGTGATCCATATGGGTGAGGATCGATCCCTTGACCCACGTCGACACGAGAAAAGCCGTCGCGATACCGGAGCAGAGGAGAACGATGGCCGTGCTTGCTGCCACCGTGACCGTGAGCTGACGCCTGAAGCTCGTTGACTTTCCGGTGTCAGTCCCCATGAGGGCCAAATACCGTGTCGAAGTAAGTGCGTAGCGGCCCGCTCAGGTCGACCCCGAGATGCTCCGCAAAGCGTCGGTGAATCGCACGCTTGACGTCGCGGAACGGTTCGATAGCCGGGTTGGACTGGGGCCGATTTTCGATCCGCTCGAGCGCCTTCTCGGCCAGGTGACGCCCCAGCGCCTCGTTATCGGGATAGAGCGCAAACAGGGCGCCTAAGCGCGCATGCGTGAGGCTGTTCGAGAATACGGCGAAGCGGCGGTGCCAGCTACTCTCGATGATGAGCGGCAGGACCGTTTCTTCCTCGAGCAGCGTGCTGTCGAGGGGCAGCCACAGGGCATCGCGGCCACTCTCGACGCGTTTCAGGAGATCCAAGTACCGCCGGGTACCGGAGGCCAGATCCGACGCCTCGTAGGCAACGAGCTCCAGCTGATATCGGGGTGCGGCCTTCTTGGCCAGGTCGATAAGCCATTGGTCCTTGGCGGGGTTATAGACGACGTAGACCCTCCTGATGTCGGGTAACACCCGTTTGAGGGTCTCGAATAACAGTGCCGGGTCGACGGAGAGACTGATCCCATTCGCGGTCGGGTTGAGGTGGGGCGACAGATCGAGCAACCCGCTCACCGCGGGCAAGGTGACTCCCGATGCCTGATAGTCTTCATAGGCCTGCCTTCCGAGGGTGATGACCGCACCGGCGGTCGTTTGCCTGGCCAGCCAGTCCCTGAGTGGCCCCGACTTGGGCTTACCCTCCTCCAGCGGGTGGACCTGGATGCGGTTTGAACCGAGCCGGTTTCGTATCCCTTGCAGGACGGATTGGAACACGACCCGGTAGGCCGATTCCTGCGCCTCGGGATAGATCACGGCCACCGGCGCCTCGGTGGCCAGTGCCTGGCTGGATGCTATCAGTGCAAGCCATGAAACGACGCGGACGACCGAGAAGAAGCAAAACAGGGCCCGCCACCGGGTCATCCTAGTGTAGTGTCCCTTAAATAACTTTACAGTTAAGCCGCCTTCTTTTTTCCCTCGGGGCAGGGTGGATCTGGGCTTGATCTGCTCCATCTTGACCCGCGCCCGCTCGATCTTCTTGATGATGT
>JBOIEG010000697.1:0-1395 GCA_050740915.1 Gammaproteobacteria bacterium
CTGAACTCTTCCAAACTCCGAATGACGGTGTATGCTTCTGGCATGGGGACCTCCTGTGGGTACGTATGCCGTTTCGTAACCCATACATACTACGGATTGCCCCCTTTTTCTATAGCCCAACTGCCACAACTTATTGACATAACTAGACAATCTCGTCGTTCTAATCGATCTACACCCAATCACTTTAGGTGATTGAACAATGTCCTCACATCCCTGTGAGGGCGGACACTTCGAATGAATCGAAGTGCCCTCTAGTTAACCCCGCTCGGGGAGAGAACGATCGTCGCGCGTGGGAATGGTGTCCCTTGGATCCCTCTTGCATCAGGTCGACGTATAATGCTTCCGCCGAGTGGATGTTTTTCGCTGTCATGCCCTGTGAAATTGCCGCAAGGGCCGTTTCTGCATCTTTCGATCCGAACGCGATGGCCACTTTGCACCAGGCAACCGCTTGGGTACGGTTCGGCAGCGCGCCGCGCCCCAGCGCATAGGCTAAACAAAGCAGATGCTGGGCGTCGCTCACACCCTGTCGGGCTGCCTTTTGCAACCAGGAGAGGGCTTTCTCGTAATCTTGGGCTGTGCCGCGTCCCCGGCCGTACATCTGGCCCAGATGATATTGAGCCTGCGCATGGCCTTGCTCGGCGGCGCGAAGAAGTAACCCGAAGGTCTCCCGATCGTCCCTCTGCCGCCCCATACCGTTGCGGGATGCCAAAGCGAGCTGGAAGATCTCATCTGCCGCTCGCTCTTTTGCACGCGGAGGGAGAGACGGGGGCGAGGGCGGCTGTTGGACAGCTCGCTGCTGCGTGTTCGCATTGCCGCTCTCGAACGCCGACCTTCCGGGTGAAAAAAATCCGAGTACCGTGACCCCTGCGGCCAACAATAGCCCTGCCGCCAAAGCCAAGGATTTTCCCTTGCTTGTGCGCCACGGAGGTTTGCTTTGGATTAAGTTCTTTGGGGCATCGACTACCAAAGTAGGAGCCGTTTGGTTCAAGGACTCGATAAAGTTCGCCACTTCGCTCGCATCGGTGAAGCGCTGCCCGGGATCTTTCGCGGTCATGCGATCAAGAAGGGCTTGGTAGCGACGACAGCGCTCGGGTAGCCGCGGTAACGGCTCTTCGATGTGCTTCACGATGATCGCGATTTCGGATTCACCATCGTAGGGTTTTTCTCCCACCAGCAGTTCATAGGCGATGATGCCCAGGCTGTAAATATCGGCGCGCGCGGCCACCGACTGGGCAAGCGCCTGCTCTGGACTAAGGTAGTTTGGGCTCCCTAGTGTAGTGTCCCTTAAATAACTTTACAGACTTTCCAGTGATTGCTATGGTCTCGCTCATGCCGAACACCCGCGTGGCGATCAAGTTGCAGCCGGCTGAACGCACGCCGCTGGAGACAGGGGGA
>JBOIEG010000698.1:0-3681 GCA_050740915.1 Gammaproteobacteria bacterium
CATCATCAAGAAGATCGAGCGGGCGCGGGTCAAGATGGAGCAGATCAAGCCCAGATCCACCCTGCCCCGAGGGAAAAAGAAGGCGGCTTAACTGTAAAGTTATTTAAGGGACACTACACTAGGAGTCGCCGCACCCCCTCCCTAACCCTCCCCCTGGTAGGAGGAGGGAAGGGGCGGGGGTTGAGGGTTGCCTTCCCCGCATGGGTTCTAAACAGAATGAAACAGTACACTAACGGATAATGACATCCGGGTTTCCCTTACTCAGCCTGGTGATCTGGATCCCTATCCTGGGGGGGATCGCCGTTGTGGCCTTAGCGAACGGTGAGGAGCGGCGCATCAAACGGCTGTCGCTCGGCGTTGCGGTTACGAGCTTTGTATTGTCGCTGCCCTTGTTTTTCGGCTTTGACAGAGCCGCGCACGCCATGCAATTCGTCGAACACCGCCCTTGGATAGAGGCATTCAATATCAATTACCACTTGGGGGTGGATGGCATTTCCATGCCGCTCATCCTGCTGACGACTTTCTCCACCGTGCTCGTGATTCTGGCCGGTTGGGAGCCGATAAAGGATCGCCTGGCGCACTACATGGCGGCGTTCTTGATCCTGGAGGGGCTGCTGGTCGGCACCTTCGCCGCCTTGGACGCGATCCTTTTCTATGTGTTTTGGGAAGCCATGCTGGTGCCGATGTTTCTCATCATCGGGATCTGGGGCGGGCCAGGGCGGATCTACGCGACCATCAAGTTCTTTTTGTACACTTTTTTAGGCTCGGTTTTCATGTTGGTGGCTTTGCTTTACCTGTATTTTCAGGCCAAGAGCTTCGACATTCTCGACATGCATCAGACCGCCTTGAGCCTGAGCGAACAAAAGTGGATCTTCATCGCCTTCCTGCTCGCCTTTGCGGTAAAAATACCGATGTGGCCGGTGCACACCTGGCTGCCGGACGCGCATGTGGAGGCACCCACGGGAGGCTCGGTCATCCTGGCGGCGATCCTGTTGAAAATGGGAGGATACGGTTTTTTGCGGTTTAGCTTACCAATAGCTCCCGATGCCAGCCATGCCTTAGCCGGGCTGATGATCGCGTTGTCGCTCATCGCCGTGGTGTACATCGGTTTCGTGGCTTTGGTACAAAGCGACATGAAGAAGCTGATCGCGTATTCCTCGATCTCCCACATGGGGTTTGTGACCTTGGGCATTTTCATGGCCTTTAAGATCTTCGAACACACGGGTTCTTGGCGAGGGGCGGCCATGGGCATGGAAGGCGGAATGATGCAGATGGTCTCCCACGGTTTCATTTCCGGGGCCCTGTTCCTGTGCGTCGGCGTGATGTACGACCGATTGCATAGCCGAGAGATCGCCGATTATGGCGGGGTGGTAAACACCATGCCCTATTTCGCCTCGTTCATGATGCTGTTCGCCATGGCCAACGCTGGGCTTCCGGGCACCTCGGGATTCGTCGGCGAATTCCTGGTTGTTTTAAGCAGCTTCAAGGCGAGCTTCTGGTTTGCCACCACCGCCGCCACCATCCTCGTCTTAGGCGCCGCCTACACCCTTTGGATGTATAAGCGCGTGATCTTCGGCGATGTCGCCAACCCCAATGTGGCTAAGCTTGCGGATATCGATGCCCGTGAGTTTACCATCCTGGCGGCGCTCGCAGGAGCGGTGCTGCTGTTCGGGATCTGGCCCGCGCCGCTGTTCGATGTTATGCATCCGACCATTGAAAACTTGATAGAACACATCTCGCACTCCAAGCTTTGATTCACACTGTTGATAAACATATGCAGGATTTAATGCTCGCTTTGCCGGAAGTCACCATTCTCACCATGGCCTGTGTGGTCTTAATGGTGGAGGTGTATAGCCCAGACCCGGGAAAAAAGCGGGTTTATTGGCTCTCCCAAGCCGCGCTCGCGGTGTCCTTGTTCTTTACCGTGGCTCAATCGTCCACGGGACGTTCTTTGGCTTTCAACGGCGTGTTCGTGGCCGATGTGATGAGCACTGCGCTGAAGGCTGTCGTTCTGTTGGTGACGCTGATGGTGTTCGCGTACTCCCGGCACTATTTGATGGAACGCAAGAGCATGAAGGCCGAGCATTTCGCCTTGGGTCTCTTTGCGGTGCTCGGGATGATGATCATCGTCTCCGCCAACAGCTTTCTCACGATCTACTTGGGACTGGAGTTATTGTCCCTGTCGCTGTACGCGATGATCGCCGTGGAGCGAGATTCCACGGACGCAACCGAAGCCGCGATGAAGTATTTCGTGCTCGGTGCGCTTGCCTCCGGCATGTTGCTGTATGGTTTATCCATGCTCTATGGCGTTACCGGAAGTCTCGATATCTCACAAATCGCTCAGGCTGTCGAGGCGCAGAGCAAAGACAGCCAACTCCTGGTTTTCGGTCTTGTCTTCGTCGTCGTGGGGGTCGCCTTTAAGCTCGGGGTGGCGCCTTTTCATATGTGGATCCCGGATGTCTACCAGGGCGCACCCACGGCGGTAACGCTGTTCATCGGCAGCGCTCCCAAAGTGTCGGCGTTTGCTCTCGCCTTTCGCTTATTAGTCGATGGTCTGCCTTCGCTGGTCGCGGACTGGCGTGGGATGCTAATAATCATGGCCGTGCTATCCATCGCCATCGGCAACGTGGTCGCGATTGCCCAGTACAACATCAAGCGCCTATTGGCTTATTCCACCATCGCGCACATGGGCTATCTGCTCCTCGGCCTGGTAGCCGGCACTGAGACCGGTTTCGCGGCCGCCATGTTTTACGCCATTACCTACGCCTTGATGAGCGCGGGCGCGTTCGGGATGGTCATCCTGTTGGGTCGGATTGGGTTCGAATCCGACCAGCTCGATGATTTTAAGGGATTGAGCGAACGCAGTCCCTGGTTCGCCCTCGTTATGCTTATCGTCATGTTCTCCATGGCCGGGGTGCCGCCGTTTGTCGGTTTCTGGGGGAAGTGGTTTGTGATCAAAGAAGTCGTGGCCGTCGGCCATGTGTGGCTGGCGGCGCTCGCGGTGTTTTTCTCCATCATCGGGGCGTTCTACTACCTGCGCATCGTTCGGCTAATGTATTTCGAGAAGCCGGACCAAACCCAAGCGATCACACCCAGCCAAGAGCTGCGCTGGGTATTAAGCGCCAACGGCATCGCCGTTCTCGTTCTCGGCTTGATGCCCGGTTTGTTGATGGAGCTTTGTGCGCGAGCGGTGTAGCGCGTGATTTCGGCCTCGTGCCCGACGGCAAGGCGACTCAAGTTTCTTGCCCACATGCCGCTATTTCTTCTCGACGGTTAACAAAATTAGGAGCAAAGTAATGACTACAAATCTTATCGGAACTTTTGACTGGACCTTAGTTGCGATCTCATACACGGTATCGGTTTTGGGAGCATTTATTGGGCTGCTCCTGGCGGGTATGATGACCGAACAACGCAGTGGCATAAAGCGGTCTCTGCTAGTAGGCTCTGCCATCGCATTCGGGGGTGGGGCGATCTGGTCCATGCATTTTATCGGAATGCTAGCCTATCAAGTGCCTTTAACAATCTCCTACGATGCGACGCTTACGGCTGGCTCCATGCTAGTGTAGTGTCCCTTAAATAACTTTACAGTTAAGCCGCCTTCTTTTTTCCCTCGGGGCAGGGTGGATCTGGGCTTGATCTGCTCCATCTTGACCCGCGCCCGCTCGATCTTCTTGATGATGT